>JBKJRK010000084.1:0-2767 GCA_046593135.1 Tepidisphaeraceae bacterium
CGACGGCGATTCAGAACCTGCTGAACGGACAGGCGGTTCGTCCGGTGAGTTGGTGGGTGGCGGGTTTGGTGTCGTTGGTGACATCGTTCCTTGCGGCGGGGGGGACGCTGATCCCGCGGCGGGTGTGGGTCAAGTTGATCGCCGCAGTCATCGTCGTTGCTTTCGTTTCGCTGCTGGCGGTGTTGTTGTTTTTAGGGCAAACGATCCGTTACTTCCCGCTGGCCGCTCCGTTGGCGGCGCTGCTGCTTTCCACGGTGGCGGCGTTCGCGTGGAGCTATTTCACGGAAGACCGCCAGCGGCGGTTCATCCTCAAAGCCTTGTCCCAGGCGGTGTCGCCGGCCGTGGCGGAGCAGATTGCCAAAGATCCGTCGCGCCTCAACCTCGGCGGCGAACGGCGGACGATCACCGTCATGTTCAGCGACATCTCCGGCTTCACCGACGTCTCGGAAAAACTGGAACCGGAGAAATTGTCGGAGCTGATGCACAAATACTTCGAGGAAATGAGCGAGATCGTTTTGAACGCCGACGGCACGCTCGACAAGTACATCGGCGACTCGATCATGAGCTTCTGGAACGCGCCGATCGACCAGCCCGAGCACGCCGCCCTCGCCTGCCGCACCGCCCTGGGTATGGCCCGGCGCGAGCGCGAGATCGCCCCGCAGTTGAGGGCGATCGTCGATTCGCCGCTGTTGACCCGCATCGGCATCAACACCGGGCCGATGGCCGTCGGGAACCTCGGGTCGAGCCGGAAATTTTCTTACACCGTTCTTGGCGACTCCGTAAATCTGGGGGCTCGCCTCGAAGGTTCGAACAAGCTGTACGGATCGCAGATCCTCATGGCGCAGTCCACGGCCTTATTGGTGAAAGACCGTTTCATCGTCCGCGAGCTCGATTTGCTCGCGGTCAAGGGAAAGCTCAAGCCGGTCGCGGTGTACGAGCTGATAGGCGAGGGCCGGGCGGACGGGCCGCTGAAGAAACGGATCGAGGTTTACGAATCAGCACTGGCCGATTACCGCGTGCAGCGCTGGGACGACGCGGAGGCGAAGCTGGCGCCGCTCGCCGCGGAATTTCCTGACGACGCACCTGCCGCCGCCCTGTTGATGCGTGTTCGCAAGCTGCGGAAGGATTCGCCGGGGCCGGATTGGAATGGTGTGTACGTTGCCAAGGACAAATGATACAACCCGGCAGCGCTTCTTTGTAAAATAGCACGTCGCGTCGAGCGTGGGCACAGGTCAGGGATGAGCCGTCCGTGTCGTGACGCTCGAACGCCTAGTCATAGGAGCATCATATGTCCGGAATCAAATTATCACACCGTTCGCGTGTGCTGCTGGCGTGCGTCTTCGGAGCTGCGGCGTTGGGCGCGGCGGCGGCAGCCGTTGTGTATGTGGCGGCGGATCGGTTGGACATTGTCGAGAAAAAGCGCGCGGTGGCCAAGGTCGTCTTGACGGTCGACCGAAACGCCGCGCTGACCGTCATCGCCAAGGAGGGCCGCTGGTACAAGGTCAGCGTTGACGGAAAGGAAGGGTACGTGTTTGACCAAGCGGTCTCGGAACAGCCGGTCGGCGCCCGGGGCAAAGGCGTGGCGCTTTCCAAGGTACAAGGCGGGTCGATCCCACAGCTCGAAACCGCCGCGGCGGTGAAGGGCCTCGGAGAAGGTGCGCGGCAGTACGCGTCGTCAGGAGGGCTTAGGACGGCGGGCTTGGAAGAGCTGATCCGGCGCAGCGAAGCCGTTACGCCTGCGGAATTCGATCAGTTTACCGCCGCCGGCGGGCTTGGCGGAGTCGCGGCCGTGCCGGCGCCTGCTCCGACCGTCGCGTCGGTACGGTAACACACGTCCCGAATCAGACATTTCAAAACCGGGTGATCCGATGAAAAACAAAACGAAGAACCAATCCATCTGGCGGGCGACGGCGGTGGCGGCGGGTCTCGCACTGGGGTTCGGCGCCTTTCACCTCGCCTGCAAGCAGGACGGCAGCGGCTCCGGGTTCGGCGGCCTGTCTAACATCGCCAAGCCGTTCACTTCCGCCGTCGGCAGCGCGGTAGGCGTCGATTCCCGCATCACCGACACGGCTGTCGCCGGCGTTTCCTACCTGGAAAAGATTTCCATTACCCCGGCCGCCGAAGACGGGATGGGGCAGGCGGTCGCCGTCAGCCTGACCAACACGTACCAACTGACCAAGGACGAAAAGCTGAACAAATACGTCTCGCTGGTCGGTCTCACGGTCGTGAATGCCTCGGACCGCCCGGTCGGCAATTGGCAGTTCGGCGTGCTGGAGACGCAGGACGTGAACGCGTTCGCCGGACCGAATGGCTACATCTTCGTGACGCGCGGCGCGCTGAACAAGATGGACAACGAAGCCCAACTCGCGGGCGTGCTCGCCCATGAAGTCATACACGTGCTGCATCATCACGGGCTCGAAGGGGTCAAAAAGGATGCGGGCGTTGATTTCCTGAAGGCCGTGGCGGATGCCAACATCAACGAACCGACGGGATTGACCAAGCAGTTCGGCACACCGATGGTCGCCACCGTTGCGAAGAACGGCTACGGCCAAGGCCAGGAAAACGACGCCGACGCCAACGCGATCCGTTTATTGGTCGCGGCGGGATACGATCCGAACGGCCTGCCACAGTTCTTGGAAAAGTTACAAGCCGCAGGCGGTGGTCCTTTCAGCACACACCCGGGTAAGCCGGAACGGATTTCCAAGACGCACGCGCAAATCGCGGCCCTCGGAAATCCCACCGGCAAAACGCTGGAAGACCGCTTCCG
>JBKJRK010000237.1:0-4085 GCA_046593135.1 Tepidisphaeraceae bacterium
CGTCGTACGTCGTCAGGTCACTCATTGAACACGGCCACCGCGGCTCCTTTTTGTCGGCGGGCCGGTTCAGGTCGTACATCAAATCGTTCCACGTGAACTCGACGTCTTCGGCCGTGAAAGGCGTGCCGTCGTTGAACTGGACGTCCTTGCGGAGCTTGAACGTCCACGTCAGTCCGTCGGGCGCGACTTCCCAGCTCTCGGCCAAGCCGGGCTCGACTTCTCCGTCGAACGCGTTGGAACGGGTCAGCCCCTCGAACATGCGCTGGGTATAGTCGCTGGTGCTGGTTTCGCTTGAGACGATGGGGTTGAAGCTTTTGGGTTCGCCGAGCTGGTCGCGGACGAGCCTGCCGCCGTACTTACCCACCACCGGCTTGTACTGCTCTTTCGTCGCGTGCGGCAGCCCGACGCGCAGCATGGCCGTCGACGCCGATTCATTCTCCGCGCCGGCGGGCTGCGTCGCCGGCTTTTTTTCGCCGCGGCCACACCCGACGGCCAATGCCAACAACAAGGACGAGGCGAAGGGCAACAGAACCGGCACACGAAATGTCATCATTATCAAAATCCTCGAGGCGTCGCAGCGTGGCGCGCCCACATCAGATTTTCGCCGCCTCACGCTTCGGGTCAAAGACGTCGCGGAGCCCGTCGCCGAGAAAGTTTAGGCTGAGCAGGGTAATCGCGAGAAGGGCGCAGGGGAAAACAAGAAGCCACCAGTAGATCCGAACCGGGCTGAGGGATTGCACCGCGTCGCCGGCCAGCGAGCCCCACGTCGGCATCGGCGGGTTTACGCCGACGCCGAGAAAGCTGAGGAACGATTCCTGGAGAATGGCCGACGGAACGGTCAGCGTCGCATAAACCGTGATCGGCCCGATGAGGTTTGGCAGCATGTGGCGGAGAAATATCCGCCGCTGGGGCAAACCCATCGCCCGGCACGCCTCGACGAACGGCTGCGAGCGAAGCGACAACACCTGCCCGCGCACGACGCGGGCCATCGTCAGCCAACTGACCAACCCGATCGCGGAAAACAGGACGACAAGATTCGCCAATTGCGACGGCGAAAAATTCCAGCCGGTCTTTTGGGCCAGCCGGGTGAACGCGGCGGTGAGAGGCGACTCGAAGCCGATTTTGAAAAGGATGACGAGCAGGATGTACGGCAGGCCGTAAAGGACGTCGACGGTGCGCATGAGCAGCGCGTCGACCCACCCCCCGCGGTATCCGGCGACGAGCCCGACGGCGACGCCGACCAACACCGAGATCGTCGCCGCCGCCACGCCGACGGCCAGTGAAATCGTTCCCCCAAGCAGGCAGCGGGCGAGCATCGAGCGGCCGAGCGAGTCGTAGCCGAACCAGCCGAGCACGGGTCGAACGACCGGCGGGTGCCGGACAACCGCACTGTCCTGCGCCTCATACGGCGCGGGACGCTTTCGCGTCTCGCCGCCGGCCTGCTCTTGGTTGGGCAGGGGACGCTCCATGACCGTCCAAGGGAGCGTGACGAGACACCCTAAAACGATCGCGAGCAAGACGCCCCCGCCGATCACGACGCGTCCGCTGCCCAGCGCCATCCCCCACGGCGACTGCCGCCAGCGTCGCGGTTCGCGCTCGGCGGGCGCTGCGACGGCGACGGTTTGGGAGGAAATGGGTCCGCTGAGGCTCGACATGGTCAGCGTACCCCCCCCGCGAGGTCGATGCGCGGGTCGACCCACGCGTAGGCGATGTCGACCAGCAGGTTGAAGACCAGCAGGAACGCGGAATACACCATCACCACGCCGAGGATCAGCGTGCGGTCGCGGTTGAGCACCGAGTTGACGAAATGCTGGCCGAGGCCGGGGATGTTGAAGACTTTTTCGACGACGAACGAGCCGGTGAGCGTGGTCGCGGCGGCCGGGCCGATGTAGGAGAGGACCGGGAGGAACGCGTTGCGCAGGCAGTGCTTCCAGACGACCATCGATTTCGACAGCCCTTTGGCGCGGGCGGTCCGGACGAAATCGGAGCCGAGCACGTCGAGCATCGCGACGCGCGTGAGCCGTGCGATGTACGCCATCGGCGCCAGGGACAGCGCGACGCCGGGGAGCAGGATGTCGGAGATTTTTCCCCACCCGCCGATCGGCAGCGATTTGAACTGTGCGGCGGCGACGAGCAGGACGGCGGCCGTGACGAAGCTCGGCAGACTGATGCCGACGAGGGTGATGGACAAGCTGGTCCAGTCCAGCACACCCCCCCGCCGGACCGCCGCCAGCGTCCCGACGCCGACGCCGACGAGCAAGGCGAACGTCAGGGCGAACAGGCCGAGCGTGACGGAGACCGGGAGCGAGGTCCAGAGGATGTCGTTCACGGACCATTCCCGGTACTGCATCGACCACCCGAAATCCCCCTGCATCACGCGGAGCGGGTAATAGCCGAGGAACTGCCAGGCGTTGTCGGCATGGAAGCGGCGCTTGAGCGTTTCAATGACAATCGGGTCGATGTTCCTCTCGCCCGAAAACGGGTCGCCGGGCGCGACCCACACCAGCAGAAATGTCAGCAGGTAGATGATCGCCAGGACCAGCGGCAACTGAATCAGGCGATGGAGAATGACCTTGAGCATGCTATCGCTTCACGGACACGGACTTGAACACCGTCAGGCTTCGCGGGTTGGGCCAGACGCCCTGCACGTTATCCCGAAACAGGCCCGTGTTCACGTAATGGTACATCGGAATAATCGGCACGTCCGTATCGAGCATGTGCTCGGCCTGGGACAAAAGCTTCGTGCGCGCGGTCGGTTCGCCTTCGCGCTGGGCGCGGGCGCAGAGTTCGTCGAACGCCGGGTTGATGTAATCCGAATCGTTTTGGAGACTGGTAGAAAGATACTTGTCGGTGAACGTCGAGGCGTCGGGGTAGTCGCCGTACCAGGCGACGGTTGCGATCGCATAATCTTTCTTGCTCACCCGCTCCTTGAAAATCTTGCCTTCGATCGTTTGCAGCGTGACGTCGATGTTGAGGGCGGCTTTCCATTGGGTCTTTAGGGCCTGGGCGATCTTGCCGCGGATGAGGTTGTCGCTGTTTGAAAGGATCGGCAAAACCGGGAACCCCCGCCCGTCCGGGAAGCCGGCTTCGGCGAGCAGCTTGCGGGCGGCGGCGACGTCGTACGGCAGGCCGGGGCCCTGGGGGGCGGACGGTTGGACGAGCAGGGCGCGGATTTCTTTGTCGTCGTACGGCTGTTCGGGCTTCCGCGCCGTGTCGTGGGGGCCGGGGAGCCAGCGGAAATCGGGGAGCGTGCCGTCGGGGGGGAGGTACGTGCGCGCGGGCAGCTCGCCCATGCGCGTGATGTTCTGCACGACGAACTGCTTGTCCACCGACATCGCCAGCGCCCGCCGCACGCGCGCGTCGGCCAGCGGGTTCTTTCCGCCGCCGAGACTCGGTGGGAGAGTGGGCTGGCAGATGAGCGTCAGGAACATCGTGCCGAACGCGGGACTCGTCTTGAGATCCTTCCGCCCCTTCGCCATCAGCTCCGCGGCCAGGTCGCCGGGCACTTCGGACATCCAATCGACCGCGCCGGATTCGTAGAGAAGAAACTGGCTTAAGGGATTGTCGTTGACGACTTTTTCGATGCGTTGGACGCTGACGTTGTCGCGGTCCCAGTACGTCAAAGACTTTTCGAGGATGACCCGCCGTTTGAAATCCCAGCGCGTCATCTTGTACGGGCCGTTCGTCACGACGCCGGGGTCGCCTGCGTGAGTGGCGGGTCGGGTGTAGTCGGCGCGGTACGTCGTGCGGACGAATTGACGTTCCACCATCGTCCGCAGCTTCTTTGCCGATTCGGCTTCAGTGCGTTCATCAAACGGCTCGAGCGCAGCAAATGCCGTCAACAAACTCCGCGCCTGCGGCTCATCCGCCTTCTCGAGTTGAAATCCCGCTGCGCGTCCGGTGAACGCACGCTTCGAGTCTTCTGACACACTCGACGCCGCCACGCGCGCCGGATTGGTCACGTATTCGTTCAGCCGGTCCGTCACGTCCGTGTCGATGAACGAGCGGAACGGCCGCATCGAGCGCTCGTGCCGCGGGTAAAACACCGGGAATGCGAAAAGCTCGAGCAAGTACGTGACCGGGTC
>JBKJRK010000249.1:0-4054 GCA_046593135.1 Tepidisphaeraceae bacterium
CGGCGGCCTCGTTGGAGCCCGCGAGCAGGGATTGGAAAATGAAGTCAACCTGCCGGTAATGGCCGATTCGGGCTTGAACCGCGGTCGACCCCATCAGGTGACCCGTGCGGGCGCGAACAAGAGCCGGGATCACTTCCGGCTCAAACGCCGGCCGGTGTTCGCGAATCGACCAGTTCGGC
Source organism: Tepidisphaeraceae bacterium (assembly GCA_046593135.1). Classification (GTDB taxonomy): domain Bacteria; phylum Planctomycetota; class Phycisphaerae; order Tepidisphaerales; family Tepidisphaeraceae; genus JBKJRK01. The sequence continues at coordinate 180 of JBKJRK010000249.1, forward strand.
AACTCCGGCGCCCGGCGGATGATCGAATAGACCATCGGCCGCAGGTGATGGGCTGATTCACAGCTCACCACGAGATATCGCCCGCTCGCATCCTGTCCAAACTCCCAGCGTAGCCGGGGGTGGACGGCGGCGAGGTGCTTGTCCATCCACGTTTTCAGGTCCCAGTCCGACTGCCCGGAAAGGCTCGATTCCACCTCCGGCAGGCGCTGGGCAAATTGCTTCCAGAACTCCGACGCCCGAGCGAGCGTCGCTTCGCGCACGCGGAGCGAATCCGCGTCATTCGGCATTACATATTTCCAAGGCATCGCAGATGTGCTCCGTCCGGTTCGATTCTAATACCGAACGGTAGGGATTGCGTTGCCGGATGCAACAGACGACGCCCACGCCCCGGCGTCCGCCGTGACGGACATTACAAACCGGCCGCCGCTTCCTACCATTGCACACCATGAAAGCGATTCTCGTTCATGAACCCGGCGGCCCGGAAGTTCTCAAGCTGGCGGACGTCGCCGACCCTATGCCCGGCACGGGGCAGGTGCTGATCAACGTGCGCGCGATCGGCGTTAACCCGGTCGAAACGTACATTCGTTCGGGGGCATACGGCCAGAAGCAGTGGCCGTACACGCCCGGCGCCGACTCGGCTGGCGTCGTGGAGTCCATTGGATCAGGCGTGAAAAAAGTGAAGCCGGGCGACCGGGTCTATACGGCGGGTTCGGTCAGCGGCACGTACGCCGAGAAAACAATCGCACCGGAGGCGCGAGTCTTTCGGCTGCCGGTCGAAGTCTCATTCCCACAGGGCGCTGCGCTCGGCGTGCCATACGGGACCGCCCACCGCGCCCTCTTTCACCGCGCCCAACCTATCGCCGGCGAAACGGTGCTGATCCACGGCGCCAGCGGCGGCGTCGGAGTCGCGGCGACGCAGTTCGCGCGGGCATTCGGCCTTATCGTCATCGGCACCGGCGGCACCGACCGCGGCCGGCAACTCGTGCGCGAGCAAGGCGCGCATCACGTGCTCGATCACACGTCGTCCGACTACCTTGACCAACTGATGAAGCTAATCGACGGCCGGGGCGTGGACATCATTCTGGAAATGCTCGCCAACGTGAACCTGGCGAAAGATTTAACTGTGCTCGCAAAGAACGGCCGGGTGATCGTCGTCGGCAACCGTGGCGCGATCGAAATCAATCCGCGCGAGACGATGGGGCGCGATGCCGATATTCGCGGGATGACGCTCATGAACGCGACCGACGCCGATCTGCAAGGGATTCACGCCGCCGTCGTCGCCGGATTAGAGAATGGTTTTCTGCGACCGGTCATTGGTAAGGAATTGCCGCTCGCCGAAGCGGCCCGCGCTCACGCCGCGGTGCTGGAGCCGGGCTCGTACGGAAAAATCGTGCTGATCCCGTAACCCCTTGTGGCACGGGCTTCCAGCCCGTGGGCGTGGTACGCCACTCCGCTCGGCCCGTACTCGGGTCGAGAAAGAAGCGCCAGCGTCCACGTCCTTCAAATTGGTGTGTTTCTACGACAAGTGCGCGTGCGTGGGGCCGCTGCTTGATCGGGCGGCGTACCCCCCGAAGCCGCGTGTACGCGGCTCACGGGCTGGAAGCCCGTGCCACGTTAGAGCTTCTCCAGGATCTCCGGCACCACTACGACTTTTTCGAGCAGGATGTAGTTCCGTCCGCGGTACTCGGTCATCATGCCGCTGACCCGGAAGCGGAGGTCACGCGTGCCGGCCGCGACGGCGTCTTCCATCTGCATTAGTTTGAGGTTGGGGACGATGACGACCGGAGGGTCTTGAAGGGCCGTACCGTCGGATTCAAACGCGAACTCGGCCTGGCTGCCGTCGGCGCTGCGGCTGAGGCGTCCGACGCGGTCCACAAGGAACGTCCCCTCACGCAGCACGTTCACCAACGGCGCCGCCGGCGCCACCGCCCCGCGCCCGCTGTTTTTGTCCGCCCCCCCGCTGGCCGCCGCCGGCAACGGCGCAAGCGGCTTGTTCCCCGTCGTCTGGGGCTTGAGCATCTGGCTGAGCATTTCCTCGGCAGACAATTCCTTCGCAGGTCGGGTAGCAGGACCGCTGGTGGATTTTGCCGACACTTTTGGCTTCGCGCCCGGCGCACGACCCTCGTCCGCCCGAGCAGAACCCGCTCTCGGCTTAGCGGCCGCCGCCACGCCGTCTGCACCCCCCGGCCCGTCCGCTCGGGCGGGCACCAGAATCCCCAAATTGATAGAGAAAGCGGAGATCAGCATCCAAGCGGTTGGTCGTCGAGTCATCGGGGCGGTCCTTGCAGGAGCTTGATGCGGAGGGCGTCTCCCGCGCCGGTGTGGCGAGTCGGCTAAACGCCCGTCCGCATTATGCTATCGGCCGCCCGGGGTGGGTGCCAATCAGCCGGCGGCGCTGGCCACCAGCTTATCAGACGTGCGGGGCCGGCCCCGGGGAATGATGATGATCGCCTTAGGCTTCGTGGCGGGCTCGTTCGCCGCCCGAATGCCGACCCGATTATGCCCAAACCCGACCGGCTGCGCCTGCGGCAGGACGAGACGCGTGCCGTCCGGCATCCCGACCGCGGCCCGAAGCAAATCGGCCTTGCGGAAATAGCGAGGCACTCTAGCGCTGGCGTCATTGGCCGCGTCGACCGGCAAATAGCCGAAGACACGCGCGTTCATGTAGGGAACAAGGTCGGAGTACACCCGATCGAGTCGCCCGACGAGCCGGCGGTGCCGGTAGGCGTGGGTGTATCGATCCGAGGTAAACGAATGATCGCCCAGCATGTCGATCCCCCGCTGTCGTTCTGCCAGCGCGAAGACGGCAGGGTCGCTGCCGCCATAGTAGTAGCGGTTGTTCTCCGTCCCGTATTGATACTGCACGGGAGCGTAAATCGTCTGGGCATTCGCCGTCGACGACAAGGCGACCATCACGACGACAACAGCGGCGATCGAACGAAACATGTGGGTTTCTCCGTTACGGCGACCCACGGAGTCTATCACGCCCGATAATCCCGGCGCGCAAAACAACTGCCACCGGCGACTTTTTGAGCCCAAATTCGATCGGGTTATTCCGCCTGTGCGGAGCACGACAGGGATCGAGCAAAAGAAACCGTGCTCGAAAAGAAAATTTCGATGGATTTCGACGCGAAAAATTGCGAAGAGCGCGCGGATGACCTCTCGCCCGCGCCGGCCTGACAGCCGCGGGCAGGAGCCCGCGGGTCCCGCACAATCAGCGGGCGGGTCACAGCCGCATCAACCTTCCAGCCCGAGCCGTCGGCGCACCTCGTCGTCATTCAATCCGGCGACGCGAACCACTTTCCGCGGCTGCACGTGCCCCGCGAGCAATTCAATTTGATGGACTTTCACACCCAGCGCTTCAGCCAGCACCCCGACCACCGCCGCGTTGGCCTTGCCGCCTTCCGGCGGGGCACTGACCTGCACCTTGATCGCATCTCCGTACGCGCCGACAACGCGGTCGTGCCGCGCGCCGGGAACGACTTTGATGTTCAGAATGGCCACGGGAAGGAAATTTGAATCGGCCGAAGGATTGGCGGCGAGTGAGATTCGCCGATTCCGGCTCCTCCCGACACGGCAACGCCGCCGCGGAAGGCGACCGGGGAACCGGCGGCACAAGACCGGGTCTGTTTAGGGCTGCTTCCTTTCGGACCTGACCCGGTTCACAGCCGCCCCTTGCACCGGACCCGGCCGCCTTCCGCGGCGGCGCGGTACCGTCGTATCAAGAACGATCCTACGCGATGCCTCGCCCCTCCGCCAGCAGACGAAAAGCGGGGGCGGCGAGCGGATACAGAATAGAAAATAGAGGATAGCGTAGACGGTCTGTGCGATTCGCTACCTCTGTCCTCTACCCTCCAGTTCTTTGCCACAGCGAC
>JBKJRK010000644.1:0-2910 GCA_046593135.1 Tepidisphaeraceae bacterium
CTGGTTGAACGCCTCCAGCGTCGTGTGCACCCAAACCCCCGGCACCGCCGCCGCCCGGAACGCATAGGGAACCGTGTTGAACATCGCCGGACCTCTCGATGAATGTCGTGCGAAAGCCGAACGCCCCGCGCGCAAAAACGCCGGAAGAAACCCCGCGCGGGCGACCCAATTGAATTGCGATTGCGGAAGGCCTGGGCGGGCGGAACAAAAGGCCGGCCCGGCAAATCTGTCGCAAGCGCGCTACCACACGGCTTGCGAAGGGGATGATATCACATCATCGTGTTTTGTCAAGATTAATGTATGGTAAATGTTTGGGTCGGGAACTTCGGCCTTGTGCAAAATGCGCCCCGCGATAACATTTGTTGACAGTTGTCAACAGGTGGTGTACTCTTATGCCGATAAGTAGACCAAGGCACCCAAAGCCCGCCGTTGAAAAGGCGGTGCAATATGCCGAACAACTTGGCTGGCGACTAGAACTCTCAAACGGCCACGCCTGGCCACGCTTGGGGACGCCTGTACTGCCCCTTTTCCTCGCGAGACGGTTGTATCGTCAGCGTTTGGTCAACGCCCCGCGTGCCAGAGAATCACGCCCGACAACTTCGCAGAACCATTGATAGCTGTCCTCACCGTGAAGACGAACCCCGGGAGGTATTGCCATGAACCGAAAAAATATCCCGGAGTGTGAACGCGAGTTTGAATTCGCCCTCGTCGTCGGCGGAGTCCCCGAGCTCACGCGCGCCGTTGAAGACGCCCTGTTCAACGCGGGGTGCGACGACGCGACGTTGAGCATTCGGTACGGCCAACTGTACGTTGAATTCAGCCGCAGCGCAAAGTCGATTGAAGAGGCAATTCTCGGCGCCATTCACAACGTGCGCGACGCCGGCGTTGGTGCGGAGGTTCTGCGCGTTGACGAGTGCAACCTCGTCACGCAGTCGGAAATTGCACGCCGGATCGGGCGCAGCCGCCAACTGGTTTCCCAGTACATCAGCGGCGCACGCGGCCCGGGCGCCTTCCCGCCCCCCGAATTTTACTTGGCCGAAGGCGCGCCGTTGTGGGCGTGGTGTGCCGTAAGCTACTGGTTTTCCGAAAATGACATCCTGCGCCCCGAAGAAGGTTGGAACGCGCGTGTGATTGCCGTCATCAATAACCAGCTCGAGGCCGAACAATACCGCGAGAGCAACCCCGACCTTGCCAAGGCGATTTCGAAAGAACTAAAGGCGCAACATTCCTGACCGATCGCCCTCAATAGATAGCGGGTCAGCCGGAGACACGACAGTGGCCGAGTCAAAACCCGAGCGCTTACTTGGTTGGAAAATCGGAATTGTTGTGCTTGCGCTCGCAGCGGCATTCGCTGTGCTGGCCCTGCTGTTCCCGTCGGCAGGTGATTGTCTGGCTCCTGCTCGGATGCCTGATGCTCTGCGTCTTCTGCGTATCCCTCGCCGGTTTCGTGTCCGCCCTATACAGCTTGTTGAATGGCGGGTCACGTGAGCAGGTGATAATTGCGCTGCTGATGAACGCCTCCGCCGCCTCGCTGCCGTTCGTCGCTTGGACCATCGGGCCAGAGTAGGCGTTCAATGTGCTTGCGGGCCTGATCTTCCGTCATGTCCGGAATCTGTTGACCCTTCTGCGACTTGTCAGTGATCTTGCTTGCAATGACGGGGATTATCGTAGACACGACAAAGCCCGGCCATTAGAAAACCCCCACATCCTGCATAGCCTTTTGTGAACGGTATAATTCCGCAAAAAATATGCGGCGTCGGCGTATGATGTGCACCGTGACGCGTGTCCGAAAAATTTTCCTGCTCGCCACGTTTGGAATGGTCGGCGTCGTTGTTTGGATTGCCTATAGTTTTTTCCATACCGCCGCACTTTTGCCGGAGGCGTACGCGGCGTGGGACACGGGGACACTGCTGGTCGAATACATGAAGGCCAACGACGACCGCTGGCCGTCTTCCTGGAATGAGTTGTTGACGGTGATGGATTTGGAGTCAGGCAAGAGCATCCCGCTGCGCGGCGCGGGGGCGGGCGACGTGCGGTATGCGCAGGCGCTTCACGCGAGGGTTTCGGTGGATTGGACGTTCGATCCGTCTCGACCCGGCGAGGCGAGGCCTGTCACCCGAATCGATGGCGCCCCCTTTCCGGTGGTGTGGGAAGATCCCAACACGATGGTCCGTGATTACCTGCTTGCACGTGCGTCAACCCGGGAATCGCATTGATTTCTATGGCCCGCCCGCCGGCGTGGGGACGGCTTGTCGTGGGGCGGCCTGGGCGATGATCGCCAGCGCGCGGGCGCGGGGGACGAACTCGACGTGGCCGTCGACGAACAGGACGTTGATGCCGTCGTTATTGTGGTTGGCCAGGGGCTCGTAGAGCACGACGGTGGTCGACGGCTCCCGGTCGTTGTGGCCGGGGACGTAGACGTAGGACAGGTACGCGCCGCCGCCACTTGGGGAAATCGGCGGGGGGGCGGGACTGGCGTCGGACGGGCAGGTGAAATGGGTTGACGTGAGGCCGGTCTGCGTTGCCAGCACGGTTTGCAGGTCGGGCGGGAACAGGCCGCGGTTGGCGGCGGCGTAGACCTGCATCGACAGGCCGATCTGGCGCATGTTGCTGGCGCACTTGATGCGGTTGGCTTGTTCGCGGGCGCGGTTGAGGCTCGGGAGCAAGGTGGGGAGCACGACCGACAGCATGCACGCCGACAGCAGCAGACTTACCACGCCGACGGAAATCCCGGCGATTGCGAGCCCCTTGCCGCCGACGCGCGGGTCTTTTGTTTTGCTGAGGCCGATGCAGCCGGTGATGATTCCGATGACCGGCGGGATCAAGGGGATCAAGAACCCGAGTAGGCTACTGATGAGGCTGGCGACCGCCCAGCCGTTGGTTTGTTGGGCAACGGGAAACGCGCCGCCC
>JBKJRK010000134.1:0-4675 GCA_046593135.1 Tepidisphaeraceae bacterium
CGACGGCGACGTCGGGGATCTGTCCGGCGTAGTCGCCCGGGCCGGTGATCACTGCGGTTCCGAGCGCGCGAAGCCACTGGTCGTACCAGGCTTCCATTTCCGACAGGTTGTCGCGGCACTTGGTAAACGTCGGAACGAGGATCGGCACGCCATGGCCCCTGCGCGCGCGCTCGGCGACGAACTTTCGGACGTGTTCCAGCACAGCCGGGTATTGATCGGCGCCCATGACCGCGGCGTAGGTTTGGGCGGTAAGGGCAGGAACGTGGACCGAAACGACATCAACTTCTGACCACGCGAGGCCCGCCACATCGCCGGATGCGAGGTCCGTCTCAACGTGAATCGCACGGATGCCCGCGTCGCGAGCCGCTTCAATGATTGGGATCAAACTGCCGGATAGCATGGGATCGCCCAAGCCGGCGATTGTAAGGCGGACGTCGTCGACATCGCCAAGTTGTTCGAAAAGACGAGTGGCGCGGTCAAGCGTAAGCTCGGGGCGCTCGACGGTGTGATACCGTCCGGGCCAGTAGACCGGGCGTGTCGCGCGAGCGGTGTTCAGTTCCAGCACGATTTCGCGGGGAAGCGAATCGACCCAATCGAGCTCACGCAACCGGGTGACCAAACTCTCGGCCGGACTGGAGATGAGCTGCCCGTTCAGAACCACCGTTGCGGCGGAGATGCGTTCGATCTGCCGGTCGGAATCGAGCGTGAAGCGGTCCGTCGTTCGGGCAACACTGGTTGGAACCGGCGCGCAAGCTTCTCCGCCAAGTGGCTCGCGGGAGATGGTGTCGGGCGAGTAGTGCAGCAGCCGGCCGGGATGCGCTTTCGCCGTGGCCAGCCGCTTGAGCAACGGCCGTCGCAGCAATGCGCCCGACAAGCCGGCGGCGGCGGGCATGAAAGTGAGCTCGACGCGGGGGTGCTCGTCCGCGTGGGCGATGAGAGCGTCGATGAGTTCGGGATCGATCAGGCCCGCCGCCGGATCGGCGAGTAGAATCGCGTCGCTGCCGAGCTTGTCGGCGACTTCTTCGATCCACCCTGCGTGGAAACCCCGATCAAACTCGCACGTGCCCAGCAGCCCGCCCCGCCACCCGTCCGCCCAGCGCCGGGCGGCGGCGACGCTTTCGATTTCGGGGACAGTGATGCGCGGCCCTTTGGCAAGCACGTCGGTCCGCTCCTGCTCGGCCAGCGGCAAAACCGCGTCAAGCTGGTCTTCCCAACAGACGATCGCGACCGACGCGATGCGCTTCGAGCGGTTCAGCCGGTCAAGTGTCCACCGCAGCACCGGCTGCTGGCGGAACAACCGCGTAGCACTGTTCCGCTCGGCCGGTTCGTGCAACATCGACAGGACCGCCGTCACATTTTTCGTCGCACTCACGCGGCCTCCCGGATTGAAGTCTTGGCCGCAAGGCGTTCGATCACGTCGCACATCAACACCTGGAACTCCGCCGCCGCGTCGGCAATGCCGCGCGCGTTGACGATGTCTCGGCTCACCTGCCGCCGCTGCTTCTCGACGGCGCTGTTCTTCGCCGCGGAAATCTTGCGGTCCGCTTCGAAACGCTTGAGTTCCGTGGATTGGGTGAGTTGCGTGATGAGGTCGTAGCAGGCGCCGAATTCGTTCATCTGGGCCCGCAACGCGTCGATGCGCACGATGGCCCGATTGACCCTCGACTGGTCTTCAATGTAATCGCGAAGTTCTTCCAATACGGGCAGAATCTCCCGGCTGATGCGTTGGATCTCCACGCTCTCGTCGCGCCGTTTATGTAGAGACGCCAGACAGGCCGGCACGCGGTGCCAGGCCATCCCCGGGTGCGGAACGAAACCGCCGACGAGTGGCTCACGGCAATACTCCGCCAGGGCGTCGGCGAGTTTCATTGGCGTCGCGCCGCGCTTGGCGGCGCCGCCTTCGGTGGCGTCGATGATCCTGGCTTTCGAGTGCGCGAAATCCCGCTCGAACTGCTGGAGATAGGTGAACAGCCGTTCCTCGGTGTACATCGGCCGGCCTTCGTAGTCGCTGATCCGGCGGAGGATGAAGCGCTCGCGGATGATCTGCTCCCACTGCTTCATCTCGACCGTACAGAACCGCGACAGCTCCGGCCGCCAGACGTCTTCGTAGCTGGTGCCGGGCGCGTAGCACAAGCCGTCGGAGAAGCCGAGGTCCTGGCCGACGAAGATGATCGGGTCGAAGCCGAGGTGCTCGGCGACGTAGTAGGCGAGATGCGCGACGGTCGCCCCGCCGGGCAGGCGTTCCATGTCGGGCTTGGTTTCAGAGATAATCCCGTCGGCGTAGTCGTTCCCCAGGATGGAGATCGGCCCCGGGTACATTGAGAAGATGGCATTCGCCGCCTTCGGCTCGGCCACGAGCTCCGTGCGGAGCGTCGGGGGGAGCTTCTCGAAGAATCGCGTGCAGATTTCGTGATAGTCGAGCGACGTGACGAAGTGCGGCTCGACGCCCATCTCCAGCAACGGCTGCAACGTCGTCTGTACGGCGACGATTACCGCGTGCTCGCTCGCTTCCTTCAGCAGGTGCTTGTTCTTCCGCAACGACGGGCCCGCCGACACGATGACGGCCGGCTTGCCTTTGTGCCGGTCGCGCAGACGCGAGACACTCGGGCTCGCGACGTACCAGCCGAGGTTTCGCGCGATGTTCTCCGCCGTGCACCGGCCGTTGAGCACGAGGGTGTTCATGCTCGTCCGCCCGAACGCGGCGAATTCGCTCACCCATGTCTCAAATTGCGTATAAAATTCAGGATGAACCTGCCGGCTCGGAGGGTGAACGACCGAAGCCGTCCCGAGCGAAACCATCGCGGTTTGAGGTGTCAGGCGGGTGAACAAGTCGGCCTTGTCCGGCTTCGTGAAGAACATCACGCGCCGACTCTCCAGGATCGCCGTCAGGTCGCGGCACTCCATCGCCGTCCGCAGCATCAATAGATCCGGCTCGAAAACGCAGACGATCGCCTCGGAGCTGACGCGCTCGAGCAATACGTTAACGTGATAGCCCAGCCCAAATCCAAAGACATAAAAAACGACTTCGTCGCGGATGCCGGCGGCATCGACCAGTCGCTCGGCTTCCTGTCGTGGCTCGTATCGGCTGTGCAGGAAAAGATGCCGGCCCTCCGCGACCGTCACAGCGACCGTCGGCTCGCTCGTCTTGGCTGGCTGCACCTGATACGGCCCGGCGGGGTGGAGCGATTCGATCCGCACGGCGAGATCCGCATCGAGGGCCCACAGTGCGGCAAGGTTGCGCACCAAGGGCGCTCCCTCTGGAAGGACGTATCGTCTGGAGATGTCAGGCGTTGCGGTCATCGGCTTCTGCCGGTTACGTTCATGGTTACCGGCGCCCGGTACACCCGGGAAACACGGCGCGGACTCCGCCGCGCTCGCGCCCGCGTGCCTTCTCCTTTTGTTATCGGACGCGCGCCGGCGAAGGGTTGAGTACAAAATGAGCGAACTGCTTTTCGACACCCCTTGGTGGTTGCCCGGCCTCGTCGGCGCCGTCGGCGTCATTTTGTTCGTCACGGGCAATAAGCGGGCTGAAAATAACATTCGCAACGCGGGCGCGGCCGTGGTCCTTCTGGCCATCCTCTTGGCGGCGGTGAGCTATTTCGTCGATACGCCGCGCGAAACCGCGCTGAAGCGGTCACACGAGCTGGTGGACGCCTTCGAGCGGGCCGACTGGGCCACCATGACTTCAATCCTCGACCCGACCGCCGCCGTGACGGTCCTCAACTTCCCCATCTACAGCAACCGCGACGCGATCATGACGGCGGCGAAGAAAGCCCACGAGCAATACGGGTTCAAATCCGTCAACGTCCTGACGAGCAGTGCCACGCAGGCCGACACCCTCATCACCGTCAACGTCTTCCTCCTCAGCGAGCAAGACGCCCTCGGCCGGACGCTCAACAGCGAATGGCAATTCGAATGGCAACAAACCCCCGACGGCTGGTCACTCGTCGAAATCCGCGGCCTGAAAATCGGCCAAAGCACGGGGGATCAGATCAGGAACATGTTTCCGGGCAGGTAGTGGCGAACCGGTAGGTTCGCCCTGCGCTCCTGCATCAGAAAAAAAAACGCGGGCAGCGCCGCGCTGGGCGTGGTCGTCACGTTGCTTGCCCCCCGTCCACTTGTCGCTGCCGAACGGCCGATTGCGTATCTCGCCTGCCTGTCGCAGTCGTTGGCTTAGGGACACGCGCATGCCTGACTATTGAACCAGCCAGACTTGGTGGCCCTGCACGGGAAAGCTGCCGTTGTAGTTGATGTTCAGTTCGCCGTTGCCCTGAATATGGACCGTGTCGGCGATGAACTGGCTCCCGAAACTGCCGGGATTTCCTGCGATCGTCACGGCGGCGGAGGGGAAGTAGAGCACGCCCGTGTTATTTGTGCCCGGGCCGCCTTGGAGTGTGACGGGAGAAGTGTTGCCGCGGCGCTGGTAGATGCTGATGCCGGCATAGGTGCCGGACGTCGGCGGGTTGATGTTAATGGCGGTATTCCCCCCCATGTCAATGCCGCCGGTGTTTAGAAACAGCATGACGCCGGAGGTCGCGTTGATCGTGGTATTGCCGGTGAGGCGGATGCCACCGTCAATGAAGTATATGCCGGATCTGAGCGTGACGGTGCGATTCGGGAAATTGCCGTTGTAGTAGCCGGGGTTGATGGGGTCTCCACTGCCGGTCTGGGCGGG
>JBKJRK010000330.1:0-6553 GCA_046593135.1 Tepidisphaeraceae bacterium
ATGATCGCCTCGTCCGGATTGGCGGGGGGGCCGGGGGGGGCGGCGACGCGCGCCGTTGCCCAGGGCGGCGAAGCCGAGGCCGCCAATGCCCATTGAAAATGTGAACCAGATGATGGAGGCCGCTCAGCTCGGCGGGTACGCCGTCGGCTACTTCGAGAGCTGGAACCTCGAGTCGCTCCAAGGCGTTGTGGACGCCGCCGAGCAGACGCGCAGCCCAATTATCCTCGGATTCAACGGCGACTTCCTCAGCGGGCCGGGCCGCGTGGTCGAAGAGCGGCTTGAGCTTTACGCGGCGATGGGGCGGGGGGCGTGCGCGGCGGCGAAAGTCCGTTGCGCGCTGATCTTCAACGAATGCCCCCGCGACGAATGGGTCCGCCGGGCCTCCACCCTCGGGTTTAACCTCGTCATGCCCGCCGACCCTGCGGCGCCGTTCGACTTGTACGCCGAACGGGTGGCGTCGCTCGTCCGCTACGCGCACGAGCACGGCGTCAGTGTCGAGGCGGAGATCGGCGAACTGCCCTGCGGAGCGTCCGGTACGGTCGCCCGCGGGGGCGCGATGACCGACCCCGCCGTCGCGGAACAATTCGTCGAACGGACCGGCGTCGACCTCCTGGCCGTCAGCGTCGGAAACGTTCACATCATGGTCAACGGCGAGCAAGCGTTGGACCTTCAACAGCTCGAGGCCATCCGCCGGCGCGTCCCGACCCCGCTCGTTCTTCACGGCGGCAGCGGCATCGAGGCCGACTCGCTCCGCAAGGCCGTCGGGCTCGGCGTCGTGAAAGTGAACTACGGAACCTACCTGAAGCAACGCTACCTGCGCGCGATCCGCCGCGCCTTGGCAAACGAGAACGGCAACCCGCACGAACTACTCGGCATCGGCGGCGAGGCCGACGTGATGAGTATCGGCCGCCTGGCGGTGCGCGACGCGGTGCTCGAGCGGATCGACCTGCTCGGCTGCCGCGGGAGGGCGTGAACGTGAGCGAGCAGCCACTCAAAGAAAACGAAGAAACAGTCGCCTTCGATGGGGCACCGATGAACACCGATACGAAGACTCTTTCGTCGGTGTCCATCGGCGCCCCATCGAAGGAAAAAACTTTTTCCGAATTAAACTCGAAGACCGCCGAGGTCGGGTGCGCCGGGATTCTCGTCGCCGATACTTTTTGCGGGCCGATGCCCGCCCTGCCGCGGCCGGGCCAGTTGCTCGCCGTCGACGGGATGCCGTCTCGCCCCGGCGGGTGTGCCGCGAACGTCGCGATCGATCTCGTTAAGCAGGGTATCGGCGTCGACGCCGCCGGCTGTGTCGGGCGCGACGCCGCCGCCAACCTGATCCTCGACGCTTTCGCCGGCCACGGCATCGGCTGTGAACAGGTCGCCGTTTCCGGCGCCTATCCCACGAGCAGCACCGTGATCCTGCTCGTCCGCGGCGAGGACCGCCGGTACATCCACACGTTCGGCGCCAACCGCGCCTTCACCGTCTCGGGCCTGCGCCGCGAATGGCTCGCGGGGTTGAAGGTGTTCTACCTCGGCGGGTTGCTCGCCATGCCCGGCATCGACACCGGCGAGTTGCGCGACGTGCTGACGTTCTGCCGCTCGCGCGGCGTTGCGACGGTGGTGGACGTCGTGGTGCCCGAAGGATTAGGCGGGGCCGGCGCGATGGAACAAATTCGTCCGCTGCTGCCGGGGATCGACTATTTCCTGCCGAATGACGACGAGGCCCGCGAGCTGACCGGTTCGTCCGACCCGCGCGAACAACTCCGCCTGCTCCTCGCGGCCGGCGCCCGCAACGTCGTGATCACGCGCGGCGCGGCCGGCGCGGTCGCGGGCTCCGCCGAGGCGGGCGCGTATTGGCAGATCGGCACCTATCCCGCAAGCGTTGTCGATCCTTCAGGCGCCGGCGACGCGTTCAGCAGCGGCGTGGTCACCGGCGTCCTGCACGGCTGGGACATGGAGCGCACGCTCCGCTACGCCGCTGCCCTCGGCGCATCGGCCACCCGCGCCGTCGGCACGACCGACGGCGTGTTCACCGCCGACGAAGCCGAGCGGTTCATCGCCGACCAACCTCTACCCGTCACGCGCGAGCCGCTGTCGTCGGTGAAAAGTGCTGAGAAACGTAAAGAATCAGTTGCCACAGATGGGGTACCGATGAACAGATGAAGAAGCAAAAAGGTTATGAGCCACGAATGTCACAAATGAACACGAATAAGAACAGATCAAGTTTCATTCGTGCCCATTCGTGCAATTCGTGGCTCTATTTTCTTCGCATTTCATCTGTGTGCATCGGTGCCCCATCTGTGGCCAAATTGTTCTTGAGAATTTGAGGCGATGTCCTTCCCGGTAGGAGTGCAATGACGTTCGAGATGAAGATGCCCGATCTCGCCACGACCGGATCAGAAATTCGTCTGATCCGCTGGATCGCCAGCGCCGGCGACCGCGTCAAACGCGGCCAGCCGTTGCTGGAAGTCGAGACGGACAAGGCGACGATGGAAGTGGAATCGACCGTGGACGGCGTGCTCGTCGCCACCGTCGCCGCGGTGGACCAGCTTATCGCGGCCGGCCAGGTGATTGCGAAATTGGAGGTGGCGGGGTCCAACAGCGCGACGGCAACGACCGCGCCGCCCTCGGCGACGCCCGTCGCGGCCTCCGCAACCGCCCCTGTTGCCCGCGCTCCCGCCGCCGGAAAACCCAGCGGGATGTTCGCGCGCAACCGCGCCGCCACAGGAACCGATAAGGCCCCCGCAGCGCCGGCGGCGAGCGTCGGCATCGCCCTCTCCCCGGCACACCGCACCGCTGCCCGCCGGCTTCAAGAGAGCAAGCAAACCGTCCCGCACTTTTATTTGCAGACGTCGTTTAACGCCAAGGGCATAATCGCCCGGCGGAAGGAAGCCGGCGCGCGGAACGTCGCGTGGGACGCGTTCTTCGTCCACGCCGTCGCCAAAGCGATGAAACGCTTCGACCGCATGGCGATGCGCCTCGACGGCGACCGCCTCGTCCCGGGGCCGTCGGATTCGATCGGCGTCGCGGTCGATGCGAACGGCGATCTGTTCGTCGTCCCGGTGAGCGATCCCGCGGGCCGATCGCCCGAGGCGATCTCGGACGACATCCGAGCCCTCGCCGAGCGCCTCCGCGCCGGCGACCCCAGCGCCCGCCGGCTGCCGCAGGTCGCGATGACCATCACCAACCTCGGCTCGTGCAACGTCGAGTCGTTTATCCCGATCATCAACCCCCCCGAGGCGGCCATTTTGGGCATCGGGAAAGTGATGCCGACGTGCGTCGCGCGAGACACGCGCATCGCCATCGAGCCGCGCGCGGCCCTGACGCTCGCCGTCGACCACCGCGTCGTCAACGGCAAGTACGCCGGGGATTTTCTCGGCGCGATCGTCGCTGAACTGGAATCCTTCGGACCTGCTGTGCAATAACGAAGACGGATGCGCCACAGAGGCACAGAGAAAAACAGAATAATAACTTGGTTCTTAACTGTCTTCTCTGTGCCTCTGTGGCGCATTTGTTTGGAGATCTTGTCGATGAATTACGGAATAGACGGACTCTCACGAACGACTCGCGCGCCCGGCGATTATTCGGCCGAGTTCCTACTCGCCTTGTACGAGCGGATGGTCGTTATCCGGGAGTTTGAGGACGGTGTGAAATACCTGTTCCTCGAAGGCACAATGCCCGGCACCATCCACCAGTGCCAGGGCCAGGAAGCCACCGCCGTCGGCGTCTGCGCGGCGCTGAAGCCGGACGATTTCATCACCTCCACCTTCCGCGGCCACGGCCACGCGCTGGCGAAGGGGCTCTCGATTGAAGAGATGCTCTTCGAGCTGTTCGGCGCTTCGACCGGGTGCTGTCGCGGCAAGGGCGGGTCGATGCACGTGGGCAATATGGACAAGGGCATGGTCCCCGGCATCGCCATCGTCGGCGGCGGGGTGCCGCTGGCGGCGGGAATGGCGCTGGCGTTCAAGATGCAGAAAAAGCCCAACGTCGTCGCCTGCTTCTTCGGCGACGGCGCGGTCGCCGAGGGCGCGTTCCACGAAGGCGTCAACCTCGCCGCCATCTGGAACCTGCCGGCGATCTACGTCTGCGAAAACAACCTGTATGGCGCTTCGACGCACATCGAAAAAGTGATGCGCGTGCCGAGCGTCGCCGCCCGCGCCGCGAGTTACGGCATCCGCGGCGAGACGGTCGACGGCAACGACGTGCTGGCGGTGCTCGAAGCCACGCGCCGCGCCGCCGACGAATGTCGCACGGGCAAGGGGCCTGTTCTCCTTGAACTGCTGACCTACCGCCGGACCGGGCACTCTCGCCGCGACCCGTGCCACTACCAGCCCAAGGACGAGCGCGAGCAGTGGGCGATGAAGGACCCGATCGAACGGTTCGCAAAGGTCCTGATCGACCGCGGCGTCGCCAACGAAGCGCGCCTCACGGAAATCCGGGACGACGTGCTCGCCCGCTTCCAGCGCGCCGTCGAGGCCGCGAAGAGTGAGCCGCTACCCGATGTGAGTGATCTGACCACCGACGTTTTCGCATAACAAGTGCAGAGCCGTAACAGCGAGGATTGAGCCACGAATGTCACGAATGGACACGAATAACAATGGTCTTGTCTTTCATTCGTGTTCATTCGTGACATTCGTGGCTGACCTCTTTTCCTGACCTCGACGACCGACGGACAAATCATGAAACGACAGAGTATTGCCGAAGCCTTGCGTGAGGGGATCGCGGAGGAGATGGACCGCGACGCCGCCGTGTTTTGCATGGGCGAGGACATCGCCGTGCCGGGCGGGTGGGGCGGGGCGTTTACCGTCACGCTCGGGCTGGAGAAGCGTTTCCCTGACCGCATGCTCGACACGCCGATCGCCGAGCTGGGCTTCTTCGGCGCGGCCGTCGGCGCGGCGATGATGGGCATGCGGCCGATCGTCGACGTGCAGTACGGCGACTTCCTGTTCCTGGCGATGGATCAGATCGTCAACAACGCCGCCAAGATGCGATACATGTCCGGCGGTACGATCAAGGTGCCGATGGTCATGCGCGCCCCGATCGGTGCCACCGGCCGCGGGTCGCAGCACGCGCAGAGCATGGAACGCTACTTCACCGGCGTGCCCGGGCTGAAAGTCGTCGCGGTGTCCAACGCTTACGACGCCAAGGGCGTCCTGAAGGCGGCGGTACGCGACGACAACCCGGTGTTGATGTTCGAGCACAAGCTGCTGTACGGGTCGAAGGGCGCGCGGGCGGAATCCGGCGCGGTCGACGCGACCAGCGACGTGCCCGACGAGGATTACACCGTCCCCCTCGACCGGGCCGCCGTCCGGCGCGAGGGCGGAGACGTGACGGTCCTCGGCTGGCTCCTCATGGCCCATTACGCGGCGCAGGCGGCCGAGCAACTCGCCGGCGAAGGCGTCTCGGCCGAGGTGATCGACGTGCGCAGCCTTTCCCCGATCGACTACGACACCATCGGCCAATCCGTCGCCAAGACCGGCCGGGTGGTGATCGTCGAAGAAGGCCCCAAGACCGGCGGCGTCAGCGCCGAGATCGCGGCGGGGATCATGGAACGGTTCGGCGAAAGCCTGCGGTGCCCTGTGGTGCGCGTGGCATCCGCCGACGTACCCGTCCCCTTCACCCCGGTCCTGGAAAACGCCTACCGTCCCGACGCGGCGCGGATCGTCGAGGGCGTGCGTCAGGTCATGCAATACTGAACCGCGTTCCCGACCGGCACTCCAAAAAAAAGCCCCGGGACGAGCGTCCCGGGGCTTTTGCTTTGATGCGTTCGGATCGGGCGGTTAGGCGAGGATGAATTCGCCGAGGTTTTGCCCGCCGATCTGCTGCTTCTTGATGGTCTTGGCGATGATTTGCACGCCGGCCTGGATGTCGCCGCCGACGACGAGGCTGTTGAGGGTATTGCTGACGTTGATGACGAGCCCGTCCTCGATACCGCCGTCGACGATGGAGCCTTTGACTTGGAGGGTCTTGAGGTTTCCCGTGACGCGGACGTTGGAGCGGAGGTCGCCGCCGACGAGCAGCTTGTTGAGGTTGCCGTTGACCGTCAGCGTATCGCCGAGGGAGCCGAGGCTGCCGACGGAGGTGATGCTGCCGACGTTGCCCGTGATGTCGAGCGAGGCGGCGATGAAGGCCCCGCCGACTTTCAGCGTCTTCAAGGCGGTCCCGCCGGAGTTGACGCTGATGTTGCCGGTAAAATCGCCGCCGATGTTGATCGACTTGATCGACCGGGAAGAGTTGATGTTGCCGATCAGGTTTCCGGCGACGTTGACCGTCCCGATCTGCCCGCCGGTGCCTTGGGTGCGGATGACCGAGTTGCCGGCCAGGCTGCCCTTGATGTTGATGCTCTTGAGCTTGCCGGAGACGTTGAGCGTCAGGGCAAAGGCGGCTTGGGCGAGCGAGAACTTTTTGAGGGTGCCGGTGGTGAGCTCGAGCCCGTTGATAATGTCGCGGACGGCGAGGGTGCCGACGGAGTTGCCAAAATTAAACTCCGATCTTTCACGGATCTGCCACGCACGAACATTGCGGAGGGTGCGCTGGCCGCGAGCTATGGTTTGTTCAATTA
>JBKJRK010000358.1:0-5595 GCA_046593135.1 Tepidisphaeraceae bacterium
GAGGATGCCCGTGGCGCCTCACCTCCATTCCCACCCGCCCGCCGTTCACCCGGTCGACGATGAGCTTGCGCACATTCTGATGAAACAACTCGAGCGGCCGACGCACGGACCGACGCCGCCCGGCGTGATTTCGTCAGGGCTGATGGCGTTTTTCTCGCTGGGCGTGCTGCCCGTGCTGCTGTGGCACGACCGATTTCGCGACTACGTGGAGGAAGAAAAGCAACAGCTTCGGCGGTTCGCCGAGTGGATGCGGGTGCACAGCAAACACCCCGAAACGATCGAGCTTCGTGCCGCCGCCGACGACCTGGGGAGCCGGCCGTTGTTGTCGACGCTCTCGGTGATGTCGGTCGTCGGCCTTGTCATCCTGTTCGCCACCCAAATCAGCGGCGGCGTGGGGCCGCTCGTTCAACAGATCCTGTCGCACACGTACCGGTTTCGGGCGACGGAGCCTTGGGCGCTTCCCCTGTCCTCGGCTCAGCAGTTGTTCATCGCGTGGAGCCTGGGACTATCCGTCGCTTACTTGTTTCACTGGGTTCAAGTCCAGGCCCATGCGTCGGACGTCCGCCGGTTCGTGCTTGACGCGAACCGCATCCTGCAGAATGTCGGCTCCCGGCGCGTGCCGATGTCGCGCGTCGGCGTGGGATTCAGCCTGTTCTGGATGCTGGCGGCGACTTTGCTGGCGAGCAAGGGCGCGTGGTGGGGGTTCGCTTTTGCGCTCAGCGGCGCTGCCCAACTGCGGTACATGGGCGCCGCATCCCCCCGTTTCCGAAAGGCGCTGGCGGCTCGCATGCGCGAACTCGCAACGCTGCCAGGACATGACAACGGAGGCGTCGCTTCCACAACAGTTCGGCGGTGTCGTCACGCACACTGTCTCGCGCCGATGCCCGGCGGCGCGCGATTCTGCCCGCGCTGCGGGCACAATGTCGCAGCGCAAGCAGCAGAGACGGCATGACGCGCTCAAGCCAATGACATTGTCGCAAGGAACGTTTTTCCGAATTATGCGCGTCGCCGCCGGAACGCCGCGTAAGGAACCGCTTGCGGTTTCGCCAGACCGCGTTGCGCCATCGCAACCTGCGCCGGCCCGCCGGCGCAAGCACCGGCGGCGTTTCGTGTTGTGTTGCTCGCAATCCTGTGCTTCCGCGCAAAGTGGGTATAATCAACTCAGACTAATGTCCGCGGGCAGGGACGTGCGCGGACGAACTGGAATTCAGCCAACACCATCCGCATGACCAGCAGCCCCGACCCCTCCCTTCACCGTCATCGCGAACAACGGCTCATCGAGCACGTGCAGCGCCTACTCGAAGACGAACGGCTGCGCATCGACACCACCAAGGGCGCCAAGCCCGTCGTCTCGCTCATGCGCGACGTCAGCCGATTTGACGGCGGCGTTGGCGTGAAGCGGATGATGAGCGACATCGGAATTCCGGACCGCGACCTCCAGAACCGGATGCCCATTGGCGAAGGGCTGGAGGTCACGCTGTCGCAAAAAAAGTGGGTGTTCATGAAGTCGGTGGTCGGCCGGCTGCGCGTGTTGTGTACGTCGCCAACCAAGACGTTGCTCCGCGGCGAATCGCCGGAGCCGATGGACATCGGCGGCCTGAACAAGCTGCTTTCGGCGCAGCCGCCGTCTCTGGGCGGCGTGCCGCAGACGATTTTGGTGATGAGCACAAGCGGGTTCACGATCGACGCCCACGAGGTGGCCGACCGTCGCGCCGACCGTACCGTCATCCTCGTCGAGCCCAACGAGGCCGGCGGGTGGACCGTCACCGGCCCGACCGTCATGAAAGCCCTCACCGACCTGCTCGACCCCGAGCGCGAGGACGAGAAGCGGAATCGCGTCAAGGAACACATCGCCGCCAACCAGCATGATCTGAGCGGCAGCGGGCTGGCGGCGGACCGCATCGCGGCGAAAATGCAGTTGTCATCGCAGTTCGTCGACGCCGAGCTTAAAGCCTACGCCAAGGCCAACCCGGGCCTGCAAGCCAAGCGGCTCGACGGCCGAATGGTGCTTTTCCGCGACGGAGCCACGGTCGCATCGGCCCCGGAAGCCGGAGGTAGAAACATGCCGCTGATTGACCGCATCAAGTCACTCTTTTCTCACAAGGGCGACGAGGACAAGAAGATCAGCTTTCTCGCCGAGCGCCGCACGGCGCTCTCGCAGCAGCGTGACCGCTCGTACGAGGAGATGGCCAATCTCGAACAGCAGGAAGGATCGCTCAAGCGCACGTTTCGGGAATCCGGCGCACAGATCACCAAGAAGCGCGTGACGACCCAGCTTCTTCAGCTTCGCAAGGACTTGGAGCGCCGGCAGCAACTCGTAAGCGTTTTGAATCAGCAGATCAACGTCGTGAGCACGCACCTGCACAACCTCGAATTGGTGAAACAGGGCAGCACGGCTCAGTTGCCCGACGCCGAAGAGATGACCGCCGACGCCGTGAAGGCGGAGGAAATGCTCGCCGAGCTTGAAGCCGCCGGTGAATTGGCGGGGACGAGCGCGCCGTCAGGCGTCTCGGGCATGACGGCCGAAGAGAAAGAGCTGTTCGACGAGTTGGAAGCCGAGGCGAAGGGAATGAACCAGGCGGGGCGGCCGGAGCCGGTTGCCCTGCCGCGTCCGCCACTAAAAGAAGGAGCTGGTAACTTGCCGTCCGAACGGGATTCCCAAACTGTCGCCGAGCGAACACCGCGACGCAGCGAGCCCGAGGCGGGATAGGCGCATGGCCCTTATCGACAAAATCTTCGGCCGCAAGAAGACGCTCAGCGAGCTCGATCGGCAGGAGCTGCGCAAGGAGGAAATCCTCCTGACCCGGCAGCGCGACAAGCTTTTCAAGAAAATCGAAGGCGTCGCCGCCGAGAAGCAGAAGATCTTCCAGCAGGGCGCCACGCAGAAATCTCCGGAGCTGCGGAAGGCCCTCGCACAGCAATTCGAGCTCAAGACGCAGGAACAGCTCATGAGCGCCCGCGAGCTGAACCTGCGGAGCAAAGAGCTCATGACGGTGAGCCGGCTGCGGATGGTCAAGGAAAACAACGAGCGCGGCCGGGCGCTGGGCCGGCTCAACCTGACGGATAAAGACGTCGCCAAGATCAGCGGTTGGATCGAAGACGACGCCGTCAGCCAGGACATGTACCACGACCGCCTCGACGAGATTCTCGACCTAGGCCTTCAATCCGACAAAGACGCCCTCGCCAGCGCCGGCCTGAGCGGGGCCGGCCAGGAGCTGATGAACATCTGGAACGAAATGGACCGCGGCACGCTCGAGGAAAACGAAGCCTTCCAGGAAGCCGACCGCGCCGTCAGGCGCAAGCAGGCGTCGGCGGACGGGGAGGGTTGAGATGTCCGAGAAGAATCTCCATCGTAACAACGCCGCGGAGTGGGTGATGTGGGCCGCGATCGCCCCGTTCGTCTTCCTCCTTCGCGGTTTTCACTTCGTGTCTTCGCTCCTTCGTGGTTAAATCTTCTTATGGGCCTGTTCAAAAGCAAAGACGAGCGGCGGATCGAGCGGGAGATGAAGATCCGCCAGGGCATGCGGGCGATCGAGAAGTCGGTCCGCCAGCAGGAGAAGTTCGCCGACGACTTCATCAAGAACGCTCAGCACGCCCGCAAGATCGGCGACGAGAACCAGTACCTGTTCGTCCGCGGCGCGCTGAAAAAAACCGCGGCGGTGAAGAAGATGCTCGAGCGGCAACTGCTCGCGATCAAGAACGCCATGCTCATCCAGCAGCAAGCCGCGGCCGGTCAGCAGTTCGCCGAGAGCATGTCCCTGATGGCCCGCGAGATCGGCCGGACGTTCGGCGAGCTCGACCTCACCAAGACCCAGGCCGACTGGGAACGCGCCGTCGCGCAGGCCGGGAGCATGGAAGAGCGGATGGAAGTGTTTCTCGACTCAATGGAGCAGAACGCGATCGTCGGCGCGGGCTCGATGACGTCACGCGAAGAGCTTGTTACCGACGACGAGATCGACCGGATGATTCAGGCGGACGTTCTTGCCGCGGAAAAGCAGGAACTCGGAAAGCTCGACGAATTGGAAAGCGAGATCGCGAAGGAGTTGGGGGCGACGAAGCAGAGGGATTAGATTGCACCCCGGCGGGAACGGCACGTGGGCATGTAGGGTGTGCTTCAGCACACCTTTTTAGTTCACCAGGAAACAAACGGTGTGCTGAAGCACACCCTACATTTGTCCACATCGCCTATGACGGGGGACATCAATTATCGCGCCGACGCCTGCTGGGTGCTCGTCCCGTCCACCGCACTCTTCACTTCCGCGAGCAGGTCGCTCACGCGCTGCGCGTTTTGTTCGGCGACGAAAGAGCCGGCGAGCCTGGACGGGCCGACGGGGTCGTTGAGCTGGCCTTTGGCGGCGCCGACGGGCTTGAGGGAGGCGTTGCGGATGGTGACTTGCGTGCCGACGGGGGTGTCGGTGAGGGAGACGAAGCCGGCTCCGGTGTATTCGAGGACGTCGGTGGCGGCTCCGCCGGCGGCGGGCTCGCCGGAGACGTACCACTTGATGCCGGCGTTGGTGTAGCTCGGGTGGCCCTGCTTAGTTCCGCGCTGGGGACGCCAAAGGATTTTCAGGTGCATGACCTGGCGCACCGCGGCGGGCTGTAGCGCCGCGCCGGCGGGCCGGACGCCGCCGGAGTCGGCGAGGTTGTGGTCGCTGACGAGCAGGATCTCGGTGTTACCTTCCTCACCTTTGCTCACGTAGGCGTCGGAAAACTGTTGCCGGTAGGTCGTGCTGCTCTCCAGGCACGTCAGGCGCAGGTCGGCGGAGTGGCTGGCGCAACCGATGTTGCACCCGAGCAAGAGCAATGAAAGTGCGCCGGCTCCGAAGAGCGCGCGGACGGACTGGCGGGCGAAAGGCTTGGTCATCTCGTGTCCTGGATTCCTTTCCAGTTGATTTCTCTTGAAGACGGGCGTCACGTGAGGCCGAGCAGGGCCAGGGTGTCACGCTCGACGATCCCGCGAAGGGCTTCGCGGGGGACCACGGGGAGGTTCGTCCCCTGGGCGATCTGATTGATGCTGTACAGTGATTCGATGCACTCGGCGGCGCTGGTGTAAGGGAAATCGCTGCCGAACAGCAGCTTGTCGATCACGCCGTGCTGGTGCGCGGTGACGAGGGCGTTGTACGCCTGCCACGGGCGCGAGAGCATTCCGCTGACGTCGGCGTAGACGTGATCGTGTTTGCCGAGCATGCAGATCGTTTCATCAACCCACGGCTGGCCGAGCTGAGCAATCACGATCCGCAAATTTGGGAAAGTCCGGGAGACTTCATCCAGAAGATAAGGCCGGCCGAACTCGAGCTTGGACTGTTCGGTGAACGAGCCGCTCGGATGGAAAAGGATCGGCATGCCGAGTTTTTCGGCTTCCGCGTACACGCGCATGGCCCGGCTGTCGGTCGGGTGAAAATCCTGATTAGCCGGAGAAACCGTGACGCCGCGGAGGCGAAGCTCTTCCTTGGCGACACGCACCTCGTCGGTCGCCCCACGTTCGGTCGGGTCGATCCCGGCGAAGCCGATCAGCTTCTGCGGGAACCGTCCGACGTAGTCGGCGACGTAACGATTGGGAATTTCGGCTTCGAGATACCGGCTCTTGAAGCCGAG
>JBKJRK010000376.1:0-4683 GCA_046593135.1 Tepidisphaeraceae bacterium
CCCAAACTGACGACGTCGTCCACGCTAAAACCGATCGCGCGATAGAAGTCGATGACCGACGTGTTGGTCGTCCGAACCAGCAGGTTGATTTTCGGGCATCCAGCCTTGATCAGCAGACGTTCCGCTTCGGCCATCAGTGTCCGTCCGAGCCCGCACCGGCGATGGTCGGGATCGACAGCGAGATAGTTAATCCATCCGCGGTGCCCCTCGTATCCCGCCATGACCGTGCCGACGATCTTGCCGCCGGTCTCTGCCACAAGGAGCAGGTCGGATTGAACTAAGAGTTTGCGCCGAATGTCTTTACAAGGATCATTCTGAGGACGAACCAGCCCGCACCGGTGCCAAAGATCGATAACGGAGGATTCGTCGTCGCGATGAAACGGACGCAGGTTCATGGCGACTAGTTTAGCAAGTGGGCGAAGCCTGCTTACATCGCCAGTTATCAGCAGGGCTAGTTGTCGCGTATAACAAGCCAACTTTAAGCGGGGAAATGGGGCCAAGCCTAAATCATGACCACTGCAACGACCGGAAAGTTTGATCCGAAGACCGACCCACACGTTCTGATCGTCGAAGACGAGCCGCGTATGCGCGAACTGCTGAATCGCGCCGTCGGCGGCTGGGGCTTTGACGTTTCGGTCGCCCGCTCCGGCGAAGAAGCCTTGCGCCACGCCGCGGAAGAGCCGCCGCACATTGTGCTGCTCGATCTCGACCTGCCGGGCATGGGCGGGCTAGAGACGTTCGAGAAATTGCGCGCGAATCAGCCGGACCTCCAGGCGATCGTTTTAACCGGCGTCGGCAGCTTGGAAGCGGCACGGAAGGCGATTCATCTGGACGTAGTGGAGTTCCTGACCAAACCCGCGCCGCTGGGCGATCTGGAGCACGCGCTGGACCGTGCGATCCGCCGGCTCGTGCCCGCGCCGCCGCCGATCATCCCCGATCCGACGGAGTCCGAGCCTTTACCCGCCGGCCAAACGCTCGCCGAAGTCGAGCGCCGGCACATTCTCGAGATGCTCACCCGCCACAACGGCAACCGCACCGTCACCGCCACCGAACTCGGCATCAGCCGGCGAACCTTGTATTACAAGCTCGCCGAATACCAGCGCGAAGGGTTTCTCGCCGATTAAAGACGCTCCGCCTTATCGTTTCACTGCCAGAGCATCGGCATGAGACCATCCGCATTCCGGGCATCTCCCCGGCGTCGCCCGCAGGTCGTAGGCGCAATCGGGGCATCGGTTGCGCCGCATCCGCCGACGGCGTTGAAGCATTCGCATCGCCCGATGCAGCGGAACCGGCATGACGATCGCCAGCGGGACCCAGTGGGGGAAACTGATCCATCGGTCGTCCAGGAGCCAGAGCCGCCCGCCGTATCGATTCATGGGGTTCGTGCTGGCGTGCAACCGCCATTGGTTTCGCTCCGCGTGGAAGCCGATGCGGTGCCATATGTTCCGGTTGATTCCGAACAAGTTGGTCGGGACGTCGTCAGTCGTCTTGAAGTGCCAGCCGGGCTCGTCACCGATGTAACGCCGTCCCATGTCCTTGGCCGCGCCCCCGGCCGCCTTGCGAAAGTAGCCCAGGGCGATCTGGCCGTCGCTGGAGTAAATGCTCAGCGAGTCGACCGCGTCGCGGACGTTGCCCGCGTTGACCTTGGCGGCGGTAGGGTGGGTTTGCACCCAGTTGCTGTGGGCGGGGACGTACGCGTAGACGAGCGTGTCCAATGCGAACTGACTTCGCGCCCACCACAGAATTACCAAAGTTCCCGTTAGCACACAGAGCACGAGCACGCCGTTGGAGACGTGCCGCGCGCCAGATGTTCGTCTTCCGGGCCGGTGAGCCATGCACAGAAGATAACGACGATTGTTCCCCCGTCCGCACGGCCGCAAAAAATCTTGTTACCTCTCGCCGATTCCGCCCATTATTGGGTGTCTGGGAGGCGGTGTGGGAGATGGTGCTCCTTACCTGAGCGATGGCCGGCTTCTGCGCACCACACCAGCGGTCGTTACGACGCCGGCTCGAATTACGGGCTTAAAGGCCTAGGAAAGGGATTTGTATGCTCCGGGAAAATGCATCGTTGAGCGATCGGGCTCGTCGAGTGGTTCGCCTGGTAGGTTGCTGCGTTGCCGTAATAGCGCCAGCCTTTGCCGGGGCACAGGAAGTAACGCTATTGGCCGGCGGGGCGGCGGCGTACCACTTGGACCCCAACGCCGTCGTCGCCTGCGAGAATCAGCTGACCACCGCTTACCCGGATCCGGTTACCTTCCTTGACGCCAGCATTGGGACCATCATCGGCGCCGACACGTTCTACACTCGCGGCTACACCGGAGCCAATACCATCACAACCAACATTGAGGGCGGCCACGTCTGGGACGGGCATGTGACGCTCGGGCACGTAACAAGCCGAACGAACCTGCCGGGAACGCCCATTTCGCCGTTTGTAACGCCCGCATACCATAGCCATGCAACGGCGACGGGCATGATCATCGGCGGCCGCATGGGCGGGGCAAGCCAAGGTGTGCATCAGCTCGGCATCGCGCCGGCAACCGACCTCCGCTCCGGCGCCATCGCCACCAGTTTTACGTCGAGTGGCGGGTGGACAACAACTCCCGACAGCATGGCCTATCCCTATGCTTCAAGCGTCAGCGGCTTCGGAACCGCCGACGTCATTAACAGCAGTTGGGCGGCGGGCTTTGACTCCGTCGAGATTCTGATGGATAGCTTGGCCAATCAGAACCGATTCACCACGTTCGTCTCGTCGGGCGGAAACGGGGGCGGGTCGTCCACTCCGGCCGTCCCGCGCCCGGCCTCGGGTTACAACGGCATTTCCGTCGGCGCGCTCCAGAACGACGGCTTGAACCACTACGACTCCATCGCCTCCTTCAGTAGCCGCGGGCCCAACAACTACCGTGATCCAACGCAGACCGTGATATCGACCATTGCCCGGCGGGCGACGATCGACATCGTCGCGCCGGGAACCGACCTGTTTAGCGCCCTTTACGACGGGCAGACCGCCGGCAACGACCCATCGTTCCCCGGTTCCCAACCCCCGCATGCCGGTTCGGATTCTTATAAACTATTTGCGGGCACCAGCGCCTCCAGCCCCATCGTCGCTGGCGGCGTCACGCTCATGCACCAAGCCGCCGCCGCCCAAATCGCCTCCGCCGACGCCGAAGATACCCGCGTCATCAAAGCCAATCTCATCAACGCCGCCCGAAAAGTCTCCGGCTGGAGCAACAACCAAACCCCGCACCCCAACGGCAACGGCGGCGTCCGAACAACCGACGCCTTGGACATGGTCTACGGCGGCGGGGCGCTCGACCTCAACCGCACCTACCACCAATACCTCGAAGGCCAAGCCGACCTCCCCGGTATGGCCGGCGGGTCGACGCCGCAAACCGTCGGATGGGATTACGGGAGCGTTAATCTGGGCGGGAACACCGACGTTGTCATCACCTCTCAAATGTCCGGCGAATTGCGCGTCACCCTCAGCTGGTTCCGTGATCGGACGTATACGGACGCATTCACTCAAGTCGACGTCGGGTTCGCCAACCTGAACCTGCAAGTATGGGACAGCACGTTCACTAGGCTTATTTCCGAGTCGATGAGCAGCTTCAACGAAACCGAACACCTCACCTTCATCCTGCCCGAGGACGGGCTATACGCGTTACGCGTTGCCTACCCCGGCAACGTCTTTGGCTCGCTGACTTCTGAAGAATTCGGGCTGGCGTGGTACGGAACCGCAGTCCCCGAACCCGCGACCGCCTTGGCCATTTTGCCCATGGTTGCAGTCGCCATGCGCCGCCGGCGCGGCGGGCAGAAATCCGGCAAGATTTCGTGTGACGGCAGGTTTGCAGGCTGAGCGGTTTGCGGAGGGCATTGCCCCGGCCGCGAGCCGGGTGGAAAATCCTGTTACCTTTTTTCGTCTTTGTCCATAATCAGAGGTGATGGAAGGTGTTGACGCCCCATATACGGACGTTCAACTGCTCCGGCGGTACGCCGGCGCGCGGTGTGACGCCGCCTTCAACGAGCTCGTAGCACGCCACGTCGACTGGGTGTATTCGTCTGCCCTCCGGCAGGTGCGCGATCCACATCTGGCTGAAGACATCGCGCAAACCGTTTTCATCCTCCTGGCCCGGAAGGCGAACACCTTCGACACGAACGTTGTCGTCAGTGCGTGGCTGTTCCGCGCTCTCCGTTATGTCATTGCCGACGCCCTGAAGGCCCGACGGCGTCGCAAGTTTCACGAACGAGAGCTGGGAGCGGCTATGAACGTCAAGCATCCGCCTTGCGAACCGGCGACGGAGTCGGAAGAACCGTGGACTCAGGTTTCACCCGTTCTCGATGACGCGATCGCCCGGCTGAACGCGCGTGACCGTGCCGTAATCCTGCTGCGTTTTTACGAACAGAAAACCCACGCACAGGTGGGAGCGACAATGGGCGTCTCGGAAGACGCCGCCAAGATGCGCGTCTCCCGCGCCGTGGACAAACTCCGCGAGATGTTTGCCCGCCGCGGCGTGGCGGTACCGGCGGCCGTGCTGGTGCCCGTGCTGGCAGACAATGTCGTGCACGCCGCCCCCGCGCCGTTTTCCGCGGCGGCGGCGGCAACCGCGATGTCGGGGGCGTCGGCGACGGGTACGGCCGCGTCACTCTCATTTATGAAAGGCGTGATGCTCGCCCTGAGCGTCGGAA
>JBKJRK010000311.1:0-3010 GCA_046593135.1 Tepidisphaeraceae bacterium
GATTTTGGATTGCCGATTTTGGGTCGAAAAACGGGTCAGCATTCTGTACCGCAATCCAAAATCCAAAATCGGCAATCCAAAATGGTCATCTGCGATTGCTTAGCCCTTCATTCAGTATCGCGTCGATCATCCGGGCCACTTTAGTCATTGGTCCGACGTCATGGACACGCAACACCCCCGCGCCGTTTGCGACTCCCCACGCGACCGTCGCCGCCGTCCCGAAAAGGCGGTGTGAGGGTTCGTCTTCGCCGGTGATGTGCCCGATGAATCCCTTGCGGCTGGTCCCGAGAACAACAGGCTTTTCGAGGGCGTCGGCCAGTTCCCGCAGGCGCCGCAGCAATTCGAGATTGTGCCGCAAAGTCTTGCCGAATCCGATGCCGGGGTCGACTAGCACGTCGGACGGGTCGATCCCCGCCGAAACGGCGGCGGCGACGCGATCTTTTAGGAATGCGATAACGTCCGCCGTTACGTCCGCGTAATGGGGGTCGGCTTGCATCGTGACCGGGGTGCCCTGCATGTGCATCAGGATCACGGGAACGCGGCGCGCGGCGAGGAGCGGCAGCAGGCCCGGGTCGTCGCGCCCGGCCGAGACGTCGTTGACGACATGCGCCCCAGCGTCGAGAGCCGCCTCGGCGACGGCCGCCCGGGTGGTGTCGATCGAGATCGTGACGGGAAGGCTCAGCGTCTGGATCGCACCTACCACCGGCACGACCCGCCGGATCTGTTCGTCCTCCGGGACCGGCGACGAGCCGGGGCGCGTGGATTCGCCGCCGATGTCGATGAGATGCGCCCCCGATCCGACCATCGCGCGGGCATGATTCACTGCCGCCTCGGCCTGGTCGAATTGCCCGCCGTCGCTAAAGCTGTCGGGAGTCACGTTCAGCACGCCCATGACGAGCGGGCGTCGTGCGGGGTCGCGGAGCCAGGATCGGAAACAGTTGAATTCCATGCCGGTCGATGCCGAGGCTGAACGGAGTGAAATCGGACCTCATTCGCGGAGACCGGACCTGCGATGTTAAGGGCGGCCCGTCGCCGGGACGATGTCACGTTAGATGGCCGAATTCGCGAAACGCTGTCCCGCCCCACGGGGCGGTGCGAACCGCTCCAAATAGATGACCGTGATTCGGAAACGACTGAAAAGAGCCGCGACCGTAAGGGGGCGGTTTCCTAAGAGGATCACGACCGCTCCCTGACGGTCGCGGCTCCTTGATCGTTTCACAATCCGCACTCTCGTTTAGTCCGTTAGATTTTTCTCGAAAACGACCAGGTTGTCCGCGTGGGTCGAATCCCAGCGGATGCCGACGATGTCATACCCCACAGCCACGGCGAAGTGGATGAATTCGCGCTGGTGGTTCATGCACTCACAGCGAATGTACTCGTAGCCGTGGTCCTTGGCCCACGCCTGCTGCGCGTCCTGTAGCTGCCGCGCGACGCCGTGCCGGCGGATGTCCGGCAGGACGGCGCCCATCCAATGATAAAACATGCCCGGCTTCAGCTCGTACCCGATCCAGAAGCCGACAGGCTTTTCATCCATGCGGGCAAGCAGGGTGAGCGTGTTGTAACGGCCCATGAACCGCCGTTTGAAGTAATCCACCTCGCGTTTGGGGCGAAAGATGCCGTTATAGACCTCCACGCCCTGGTGTAGCAGTTTCTCGTCGGCAATGATGATCTCGGCTTGGGCCACAGACGGAGTACCTCCCGGAAAGCGATTGCGTCGGTTCGATTGTATCGGGAGCGGGGCGGCAATTCACGCGGCGCGGGACGGATTACTCTTCCGTTGCCGATCGACACAATTTTCAAGGCGCCGCCGGTTTGCTCGGCGTCAGTCTTTCGACTCAATCGCCCGGCGTAATCTTCGCATCATCTTTCAAAAGCTATGTTAAACGCCAAAGCACGCCGCATCACCGTTCGAGAATTTCGGAATGAAGAAAATACCGCCCATCAACACGCTTTACTGGGTCATGGTCATCAGCGCCAACACGATTGGTGAATCGGGCGGGGATCTGATCTCGCAGACGTTTGGGCTCGGCTACGGCGCCAGCACCGTCGTACTCATTGGGCTATTCGCTCTCGCGGCGCTGGTCGCAGTTCTGACGAAAGTTCAGCACCCGAGCCTTTATTGGCTCGTAATCATCCTCAGCAGCACCGCAGGCACGACCCTGTCCGATTACGTTACTCGAACGTTGGGCCTCGGCTACGGCTTGGGAACGGCGGCAATTCTGGCCACGCTGGCGGTCATTTTCGTGGCGTGGCGGGTGGCTACGCCGCGGAGCTCGCTCCAGACGGCAATGACCCGCCCGGCCGAATTGCTGTATTGGTCCGCGATCCTGACTTCCAGCACGCTCGGCACCGCCTTCGGCGACTTTCTCTCCAACGGCACCGCACTGGGCTTCGGCGGCGGGACGCTCGTGCTCGTGCTGGTCCTGGCGCTCATCGCGGCCGCCGCGAAACTCGTTCCAGGGCGATGGGAATTGTTCTATTGGCTGGCCATTATCGTGGCCCATCCGATGGGCGCTACCGTCGGCGATTACATGACCAAGGACGAAGGCTTCGGCTTGGGCAACCTGAACGCCACGCTCATCTTGAGCGCCGTTTTTCTTGGAGTGGTCGCGTACAAAGTTTGGAGCGGCCGAGCGCGGCCGCAAATCGAGTTGGGCGACGCGTGCGGCCAGTCCGCATAGCGTTTGCGGCAACTGCGGGCGAGCGGGATGCAAAAAAGACGGCTTGGGATCGCGACCCCAACCCGTCTTTGATTTCATCAAGTTCCCACTCCGCTCAGGCCGGCGCCGGCAAGCCGCCGCCGCCGAGTTGGATGTCGGGCTGGGAGCTGTCCTTCGACGGCTGGATGACCGTACCCCGGCGATTCTCCTTTTCGAGGAGGTCGCCGACGGTGGGCTTGGTCAGGTTGTCGCCGCGCATGATCCGGTCGACGTCGTTGGCGTCGAGCGTTTCGTATTTGATCAGCGCCCGGGCCACCGCTTCGATCCGCTCGCGGTGGGCGTCCAGCAGC
>JBKJRK010000578.1:0-3727 GCA_046593135.1 Tepidisphaeraceae bacterium
CTTGACAGAACGACCGGTGCGACGGTCACGATCGGCCTGCCGCCGACCGGAAGCTGGTCCACCTGGCAGTATGCAACCGCGCCAATCACCCTGACGGACGGGAAGCACAAGCTAACCCTCAGGTCGGCGCTGCCGAGCGCCATCGCGATCGATTCGCTGATGCTGAGCCCCCCGGTTTAGACGAATTCGCCCGCCAGAGCAGACGCACACGCCGGGGCAAAGCGCAGCGCCGCCCCGGATTGATGTGCAGCAGCGCACGAAATCCCGGGCGACGCTGCGCTTTGCCCCGGCGTGTCGAAGAGGGCGAACTCTAAAAACGCGCGAGCCGACGTAGCGCTACACGATTGGAGGCAGTCCGCGCAGAATGCGGAATGCCTGAGACTTGGGACTGTTCACCGTGTTCAAGTCGTTCGTAATGCCCCACGTGCCCGACGACGTATTGTAGTTTTGGGCGCCGAGGCGATACCACTGCGCGGTGTCGCCGCCTTGAGTCTTGAACGCGTTGACGAACCGTTGCATGAGCCCGGAAATCGCGGGGTCGTAATTGGCGTTGGCCTTGGCGCCGATGTTCATCGGGCCGAACGTGTCGACGCCCAGCTCGTACGCTTCCAGCTTCAATCCCCATGACGCCGCCTGTACAGCCGACGCTTCGAAACGCTTCTCGGTTTCGTAGGCGGTGACGCTGAGGTTCATGCCTTCCAGCACCTGCGCCGTCGTCAATCCGATCGGTCCGGTGGCAGTGCCGGTGGAGTCGTACACGTCCTTGTACTTGTTCAGCCCGAAGTACCAGGCGAGGCCGGTGCCGTAGAAGGCGTTTTTCGGCATGCCGTAGTTGTCATTGATGTAGTTCAACATGTTGTCGAACCGCGCCGGCCGGGTCGCCTGTCCGCCGAGAATCACGCGGACGCGGCTGTTGATCGGGTCGGCCTGCGCGGTGGTGCCGTTGAAGGTAGTCGTCCAAACTTCCTTAAACAGGTTGCTGACCTCCATCATCCGCCGGGCGTATCGGCGCTCGGCCCACTTCTCGGGGTCCGTCGTGCCGTCGTATTTGAGATTCGAGCTGGGGTTGGCCGACACTTCCGCCTGCGCCTGTGCGATGTTGTACTTGCCGGGGTCCCTGATAAGGCTCCAGACCTCGTTTGCCACTTCGACGTATACCTTCAGGCCGGCGTTGAGCCGGGTCTTCAGGAGGGAGGCGAGCTGCCGCACGTAGTCGTCGGTGGCGCGGACGGGAAGGTTGACCCAGATGTTGACCCCGAGCTGGTTGCTCAGGTCGATCAGGTGCTCCCACGCCGCGCCGGCGCGGGCGAAGTTAGCGTCGGTGGTCTTAGCGCGATCGGCCCATGTGGACGTCGTGTTTTCGTTGGCCTTAGTTACGTCCATCATCCGGAGCGTTTCCGGGTTCAGCGCCTTGAGGTGGTTGACGTACTTCGTCGACCACACCTGGCCGGAGGTCATGTTGGGTTGAACGACCTTGAGGTTCTTCACCTGCCCGGAAGTGGCGGTGAGCTTGAGCGACAGGGAGTTTGTGCTCGACGGGATGTCGATCACGTAGTTCTGAACCGACGCGCTGCCGCCGACCTTGGTCAGCGTGCCTTTGCCGCCGTTAAGGGAGACGACCGTGCCGACCGGCCCGTCGAACGAGACGGTAAAACGGCCGACGTCCATGACGCTGTCGGCCCAGAGTGGGACGACGAAGTCCTGGGTCGGCCAGCCGTTGGCGTCGACGGCGGCTTTTCCGCCGGAGAGGTTTCTGAACGCGCTGGTGGCTTTCACGAGGTCCGCATACGCGTGGTCGCGCGTGTATTCGTTTTGGGACTGGAGGTTTCCGCCCAACGCAACCGCGCCGGCGGGCGGAGGAGGCGGCGGCGTGGCGGAATCGTCATTCATGATCGTGCCGACGCCTTGCCCCTTCACAATCGTCGCGCCAACCACCGCACTGAGGACGACCGAAAACGTCTCGTTGCCCTCCACCGCGGTGTCGCCGACCACATTGACGGCGACGGCCTTGCTGGTTTCGCCGGGCGCGAACGAAACCGTGCCGCTGACGGCCTGGTAGTCCGCGGCGTCGGCCGATCCGTTCGGGGTGCCGAACTGGACGCTGCTGGAGGCGGTCGTATTGCCGGAACGGGTAACGGTAAATGAGAGCGGCGACGTCCCACTATTGCCTTCGGATTTCGAGACGTCGTTGATCGAGAGCGTTGGCGGGTCGTTCGCGGCAGGCGGAGCGCTCGAGGACACCAGCTCGAAGGCCGACAACGCGGCGTTGCCGATCACGGACTGGAACGCCATGTCGAGCTTGCCGTCGGCGATGCTGACGGGGAAGGACCTCGAGATCGCAGTCTTCGAACCGCCGTTGGCGACGATGTCGAAATTGGTCAGGACTGATTGGCCTTCAACCGACACGTTGAACGTGCGGGCGTTGGTAGTCGTGTTGGTGTCAGTAAACAGCAGGCGCACGTTGTAGGCGCCGTTCGCGACGGCACCGGAGTACGTGAAGGTGCCGGTCCGGCGGGTCGCGTACAGCGCGTCATCGACCGTGTTGGCGACGGCGAAGAGCGTCGTGTTCGGGCCGCCGCCCACGAAGCCGGCGTCCTTCGCCCATACGTTACCCGCCGAGTCGGTGAACGGGCCCGCGCCGGCGTCAACCCGCAGGGCCGCCGGCCCGGGGGGCGGCGGGGGCGGAGGAGGCGGTGTAACGCCGTCGTCGTTTACGATCGTGCCGAGGCCCTGGCCGTCGGAGATCGTGGCGCCGACGGCGCCGCTGAGGTTGACGAGCAACGTCTCGTTGCCTTCGACCTTCGTATCCCCCTTCATGCTGATGACGATGGACTTACTGGTTTCACCTGCCCCGAAGGAGACCGTCCCGGTGACGACTTGATAATCCCCTTCGCCGGCCGTCCCGTTTTGCGTAGCGAAATTCACGGTGCTCGAGCCGGTCGTGTTCCCGGCGCGCGTGACGGTGAACGAAAGCGGCACCAGACCGCTGTTTCCCTCGTTGGCCGAGACGTCGCCGATCGAGAGCGTCGGCGCGTCGCCCGGCGGCGGCGGCGGTTCGGGGGCGCCGTCGTTGCCGCGGCCGAGGTCGCGGACGTTTTTGAACCCGATTTCCTTCGGCTGGGTGTAGTTGCGGATGTCTTCGGTGATCGACCACGTGCCGTTGATGCTGTTAAAGCTGCGGGCGCCCAGCGTGTACCAGTTAAACTGGTTTCCGCCCTTGTCGTACCAGACGTCGAGATAATCCTCGACGATCTGCCTGATCGCCGGGTCGAGCACGGCCGACCGCTTGGCGGCGACGCTGGTCGGGCCGAAGGTGTCGATCCCGCCCTCGTAGGCCATCAACTTCACACCCCAGTTACTGGCCTTCGTCCTGGCATTGGCCAACCCGGTTCCGTTGCGCATTGCGGTCACGCTGCCGCGCAACGAATCGAGCACCTGATCCTTGGTGAGCCCTTCCTGGTTCTGGTTGCCGCCGAGGTTGATGTAGGGCGCGATGCCGATGCCGTAGAGATAGCCAGACGGTTCACCGTAAAACTTCTTGAGGTAGTTCAACTCGTTGTCGAAGCGCCCGAGGTTGGCGTATTGGCCGCCGAGGATGACTTTCACCTCGCCGTTCAGCGGGTTGCCCTGTCCGCCGGCGATCCAGACGGACTTGAATCGGTCGGCGATTTCTTTCGTCTCGCGCGCATGTCGGCGTTCGGCCCACGTCGTCGTGTTGGTCGTGCCG
>JBKJRK010000339.1:0-2837 GCA_046593135.1 Tepidisphaeraceae bacterium
CTTCAGAAGTGAGAAACCCGTCAAGATGCGGCGGTTGAATGCGATACGGTGACCATTCGCGCATGGGCGGCGGGCTGCTGGACACGGAAAACTTTAGGACGCGCGGTGCGTCCCACACTTCGATCGGTTCGACAAAGGCACCGGTCGAGAACACACATTTTCTCACCGCGCCCGGCCCCACGCCGTCAATTTCGGCGCGCATCGGGTACGCGACCCCGGCTCGGAAGATCCACTCATCCGGCTCGGCGAGCGGCGGGAATGCGAGCACGTACGTCCACACCACGTCCGTCGGTGCATCGACATCCACAGAAGAAACCACCGTTATTATTTCTGCCTGCTGCGGCGACAAGCGTTCCGCTTGCATGAACAACGGAACCGCAACGAGCGTGACGCCCATCATGCGGTATGAAGTTTTCACCGGCGGGCGATCCGCCAAAAGTGAATGCCCCAGCGCCGCCCCGATTATGGCAACCGGCCATGCCAGCGGCATGAGCATGATCAGGCACCCGGCGCCCTCTATGCCCAACATGATTAGTGCCGCAGCACATGCGATCAGGGAACATGTCGCGACTCCAATGCATTGCCGTATCGACCTGCGGGTTCTTATGCTATGGAGTAGCGCTGACATCAGACCTACGACAAACGGCATGCCGACAAACAGCCCGAATCCATAACCCTTGAACACGAACGTCGCGAAGACCGCGAGGATCGCGACCGCGGGGATCGGGGCCAGGATCGCAAAGACCGCGCTGGCGAGAGCATGTTGAGGGAAAACTTGCAGCAGTGCCGACCGCGAAACATCGTCTTTCCCGTACCCCAGGGGAACTGCTTCATGGCCAAGCGTGGTCGAATTCAGCCGATGAGCGTATGGAATCTCCGGCTTTCTTCGAGCGGGGATCAGCGTGAGCAGTAGGAAATAGAAAACATTGATGACCGGCACGAAAAAAAAGACGACAAGCCACCGAGGCAGTGCGGCCGACTTGAGTCGTTGCACCGTCAGCACCAGGCCAATCAACGTGAATGGCAAGGCCACCAACAGCATCGTGCCGTAAAACGCGCGATTACCTTCCGAGCGGATCAAGTCCGGCAGGCTGAGTCCCGGTGCGACATAGTCGATGACGCTCCAAGGTCGCCGAAACACCCATGCGGCCAGAAAATGATCAATCAGATATTTCAGCCCGAACAACAGCACGCCGGCCAACAGGTATTGCGGACCGCTGATTCGGCCATTCCACGTGAGTGAGGGGCGAGCCATGTGCGACGCATTCCATGCGGGAAGACCACGGGTCGCAAGTCAGATCGCGTGCTTTCAATGGGTTTGCAGCGTCTAAATCTTTAGAATCACGCCACCATGTCGAGCGGGTCTTCCACGCCGCTCAGCTTGCGCCACATGCGGCGAAGCATCTCGCGGCGCTGGTGTTCCTGGCGGGCGGTGTGTTCTTGCTGGGGGTCGCGGTTGGGGTTTTGCTGTGAGTCGCGGTCACTGCCGCTTTGGCCGGGCTGCTCGCCTTTGGGGGCTTGTTGGACGTGAAGCCGTTCGACGTTGACGCCTTGGGATTCCAGCGACGTCTTCAGGGCGCCAAGGCTATGGCTGAGCAGCTTGGCGGCTTCGTCGTTGGAGGTTTCGAAGGACGCTTCCATGACGCCGTTGTGGAGCCGGATGGTAACCGCGAGGGGGCCGAGTTCGGGCGGGTCGAGGCGGATGCGCATCGTCCCGCCGGTGGGCAGAAGCTGGCCACGCACGCCAGCGACGATATTGGGATGATTGTCCTCGGCGAATTGCACTTCCGGCGCGACCGGGGGCAGCGTCGACGTCGTGTTTTGACCTTCAACCGCCTTGGGCTGCTGTTGAAGCAGCCCCTCAATGCCGCGCGCCGCGGCCGGGTCGGGCAATGCACCGGAGGAGGCGTGCGGGGCAGCGGTCGTAGTCGCGGTCTGGGTTTCTGGGTCAAATCCCTCGACTATTTCGACACCGTTTGCAGCGGCGGTCGCGGAAGACGAACCGTGGCTCAAGAGCCCCGAAGACTGCTCGTCGGGCTGGCCGCGCTGGATAAAGTCTTGGGACGACCCGGCGGGTTTCGCTCCAATCGCGTTGACGCCGCCAGCCGCACTCGCCGGCGAAGTGGCATGTGCGACGTTTGCGACGTGTGCGAGCGAATCGACGGCTTTGCTGACGGATGACACGTCGACTGCCGTGTTTGCTGCAGGGGTGGCCAGATTCGATTCCGGGTCGCCGAGTGGTTGAACGTATATCTCTCCGGACGCCAACAGTGCGGCGATGGGGTCCGGCTGTTTATCGAGACTGGAGTGCTCGGGCGATTTGGTGTCGTCGAGTGTTTCGGCTTCGTCAGTCGGCAATTTGAGTGGCCCTGTCGCCGGGGTTTCGACGGATTCGCCGGCCGGCTCAGTTTCATCGCCGGCTTCGACACGATCCTCCAACCCGTCTACTTCCGCGTCTGTATCGCTTCCATCCTTTCGCGACTTCTTGACGGGATCATGCGCATCGACACGCTGGGCCGCGCCGTCCGACCGGTTCGCTTCTTCGACCTCTGACCCTTCACGCGCAGATTCGCCGTGCCGTGATTTATCTTTTGGCGCGACTTCCTGGGCGTCGCGCTTGTCGGCGCGTTCGCGGGATTTGGCCGAGCGGGTTTTAGACGCCGCTTCGGCGCGCTTTGATTCGGACGGCGCGGGAGAAGACTCCCGCCGGCGTGCGCCGTTGAGGAAGTCGTCAAAACCACTGATGCGGTCAGCGGATTTGCGGGACGCTGGGCGAGACGACAACTCGGCCGACCCGGCGCGTGAGGCGGCCTGGGCGGACGCAAGGCTCGGAACGA
>JBKJRK010000120.1:0-4167 GCA_046593135.1 Tepidisphaeraceae bacterium
GTACAGCAGCCGCGAGCTGCTCCGCGCGTTCGGCGAATACCTCGACCGCAACGGCGGGCCCAAGTGCGACGACAGCATCATTTACGAGGCGTACAAGCGCGACATCCCGATCTTCGCCCCCGCCTTCAGCGACTGCTCCGCCGGCTTCGGGCTCGTGCACATCGCCGCGACAGCGGCGAAGGCGGGGGGCGATCAGCCGCACATGAGCTGGGACGGCGGCAAGGACTTCTACGAGCTGACGCAGATCAAGATCAAGAACCCGCAGACGGGCATTTTCATGGTCGGCGGCGGCGTACCGAAGAACTTCACGCAGGACATCGTCGTCGCCGCCGAAGTGCTCGGCCACGACGCGCCGATGCACAAATACGCCATCCAGATCACCGTCGCCGACGTGCGCGACGGGGCGTTGTCGAGCAGCACCCTGAAAGAAGCCAGCAGTTGGGGCAAGGTCGATACGGTGTACGAGCAAATGGTCTTCAGCGAAGCCACGCTCGCCATGCCGCTGGTCGTCGGGTACGCGTATCACAAGGGGTCGTGGAAAGGCCGGGCGGGGAAGAAGTGGAGTGCCATGCTCGAGCCGCAGCCGGTGGGCGCTGCATAGCGACGGCTTGTAATGAACCGTAGAAAATAAATTGGGGCGGGCGTAACGCGCCCGCCCCGATCTCTGCGCGAGTACAAATGGCTCAGTTCGGTATGTGCTCCGAAATCATGAGGAGCAGAAGGTCGAAATTGATCGGCTTCCGCATGTATGCGACGCCGCGCTGTCTTAAAAGGCTTGACAGCCGTTCGCCGTTTGCCGAGGTAATGAGAATCGAAAATACGTCCGGATCGGCCTCGGTCAGGCGACCGATAAAATCCAGGCCGTTCATGCCTGGAAGGTCGAAGTCGACCAAGGCGACGTCGGGAAGAGCGCCCTCGTCCAGCGCGTCCAACGCCTCTTCAGCCGAGCCGAGCGCCTCAGTCTGGTAGCCACTGGCGGACATCAGCGCAGCCAGTGCCCTGCGGGACACCTGCTCGTCTTCAACGATCATCACATTTGCCCGGGGGTAAGACGTTTCGGTCACCGACGTGGAAGACGACAAAGACATCTCTTTTGAAAAAGCAATTCTAATGCCTACGCTCATGGCAGAATCGAAACGGTCCTGCTCAGGTTGATCAAAACGCCTCTTAAACTTGCCGATCCTTCCAGAAACCACGATTTGGTGTAAGTTGGGTTGCAGTGAGCACATCTTCTGAAAAGAACGCCGACTGTCGTTTACGACAGGTAGTCCTAACTCCGGACTTTATGTCGACGGATGGTAGGGGATGGGCGGAAGCGGAGAGGACCAGACGATGAGCGATCATTTGGAGCAGGAGCCGAAAGCCCGCCGGCCTTATTCACGCGGCGACCACCGGTCGCGGAGCCACGCGAGCGCCCACACTGATGGTCCTCTACCGCTGGAAAACACGCCCGACCTGCCGCTCGTGCCGAAGGGTCCTGCGCCCCTGTTGACGAACGACGCCGAGTTGGCCGAGCTTATCGACCACCTCCGGGCCGTCGGCACGTTTGCCTACGACAGCGAGTTCATCGGTGAGCTGACGTACTTTCCCAAGCTGTGTGTCGTGCAGGTAGCCTCGGCGGAGCGCGTCGCGCTGGTCGATCCGATTGCAGACATCGACCTCACGCCGTTCTGGGAATTGCTGTGTGACCCTTCGGTCGAAAAAATCGTCCACGCCGGCGACCAGGATATCGAGCCGGTCGTCCGGCACCTGGGTCGCTCGCCCGCCAACTTTTTTGACACGCAGATCGCCGCGGGTTTCTGCGGTTTGCCGTACCCGGTTTCGCTGTCAAAACTCGTCGGCGAGATCACCGGGGCCAAGCTCGGCAAGGGCCTGACGTTCACGCACTGGGACCAGCGGCCGCTCTCGCCGATGCAGCTTCGTTACGCGGCGGACGACGTCCGGTTCCTCCCCGCCGTCCGCGCCGAGCTCGGCCGGCGGCTCGCCGCGACGGGCCACGCGTCGTGGGCGAAAGAAGAATGTGAAACGCTGTGCGACGCGTCGCAGTACCGCTTCGATCCCGACACGCAGTACCTGCGCGTGCGCGGCGCGGCGTCGCTCCAGCCAAGGAACCTGGCCGTGCTGCGCGAGCTCACCGTCTGGCGAGACACGTCGGCGCGCCAGCACGACCTGCCTCCCCGGGCATTTTTGAAAGACGAAATCCTGATCGACCTTGCACGAAACCCCGTCAAGTCCGTGGACAAGCTCGACCGCGTCCGCGGGTTGCCGCGTCCGATCGAAAACGCACACGGCGCCGAGATCGTCGAGGCGACGAGCCGCGCCTGGTCGATGCCGGCCGCCGACCTGCCGGCGCAAAAGAACACGGAGCAAACGCCGACGGAGCGTTACCGGTCGGACGCGCTCTGGGCCGCGGGGCAGGCGATTTGTGCGGGAAATTCCGTCGACCCCGCCGTCGTCACGAGCCGGCAGGAAATGGCCGATTTCTACCAGGCATTGGCGGCCGGCGCCGACCTGTCGGATCTGTGCCTGATGAAAGGCTGGCGGCGTGAAGCGCTCGGAGAGCCGTTGATCAAACTGTTTAACGGGTCAATGAAGGTAAGCTTGGCGTGGACTGACGGATCACTTCGGCTTCAGTAGCTGCGACGCCTGCGTCGCCTCATGTGCCAATCACTTCACCGCGGGCGAGGCGACGCAGGCGTCGCGGCTACAAAAACAGATCCTCTAAACGATCTCGATAATCTTAAATTCCATCGTCCCCCGCGGAGCCTTCACCTTGATCTTCTCGCCGACGCGGGCCTTCATCAGCGCTTCGCCCATCGGGCTGTTGACCGACACCGGTAGGATATCGCTGTCGCCGCTCGGCGGCTGGGCCTCGCCGACGAGGCGAACGAGCTGCTCGCTGTCGTCGTCCAAATCCAGCAGCTTGACGGTGTGGCCGAGGAATACGACGTCTTCCGGGACGTTGTCGATGTCTACCACGGCCAGGTGCCTGATCTTGCTTTCTAGCTCCGCCAGCTCCCGCTGGATGCTGCGGTTTTCTTCCTTGGCAAAGTGGTACTCGGCATTTTCCGAGAGGTCGCCGAGGGCGGCGGCCTTGCGGATACGCTCCTGGACGTCGATCTGGGATTTGTACAGGTCTTCTCGTTTCTTTTCGAGCTGTGCCTTTTCCGCGGCGCTGACGATCTGCATGGTACGTTCCAATCCGCGCGAAACGACGGGCGAGACGCGCAACCCCTAATGTAAAGCGAAACCACCGCGCGAAGCCGCGCGGTGGTCGTTTGATCGACAGCGGCAATGATAATCTCACCGGCTGGTTTAGCAACGCAAAAGCCGGTCAGATTTTCAATCTTTCCGCTCCGGCTCGGTTCGGCGGATTGACGCCCTTGGCGGCTTCTCCTAAACTCCCCACCCCACAGGTTTCGGAGGTCCAATGCCTTTTCAATGCACCGTCGTCACACCCGAGCAGCAGGTCATCGATGAGACCGTTACCCAAGCCATCCTGCCCGCACACGACGGGCAGATCGGCATCCTGACGGGCCGGGCGCCGATCCTGGTGAAGTTGGGCGTTGGCTCGCTCCGCGTCGACGTCACCGGCGGGCAGAGCCGGACGTTTTTCGTCGACGGCGGCATCGCCCAGATGAAGGGCGAGCGCCTCACCATCCTCACCGACCAAGCCACCCCCGCCTCGGAGATCGACGCCGGCGCCGCCAAAGCCGAATACGCCGAAGCCGCAGCCCGTATCCCCACGGATGCAAAAACGAAAAAAGACAAAGAACACGCCATGAAGCGAGCGCTGGCGAAGCAGGCCATGGCCGCCAATCGGTAGCGGGCAAAAAACGGGTGGTGATTCTTCACCTATCTAGTCAACAGCTAGGGCAAGTCACCACAACGGTAGCGGGCATAGAGCGCCATACGTCAGCCCCGAAACCTTCGAGGTGAGCCTGACCTAACGAATCGGCCGCGCCTACTGGGCTGGGGGAAGGTCATCGCCGGGACCCCTACCGTTGCGAGTTCGCGGGGGGATTCGGCGGCCCGGCGGGATGCCCGCGCGAGAACGGTTTCGAGCGTGTAAACGACCAGTGCGGCCCAGATGAACGCGAAACTCAACAGTTGCCGGCGCGAAAACGGCTCGTGGTACACGAAGACGGCAAGGCAGAACTGGCACGT
>JBKJRK010000166.1:0-2576 GCA_046593135.1 Tepidisphaeraceae bacterium
ATTGACACGACCCGTCCGCTGGTGGCGACCCATCGTTGAAGAGGGAACGATTACCGCCATCGAGCCGATTTCGGCGTTCAAAATCCAGTGCCGGCCCTCCCGTTGCATTTCCCGGCGACCTCCCTACGATTCTTACCCCCTAAGAGGAGCGGAGGCGTCATGGCGTTGAAAGTTTGGATCGACGGCAAGCTGTGGGACAAGGACGACGCGAAAATCAGCGTCTACGACCACGGCCTGCTCTACGGCGACGGAGTCTTTGAAGGCATCCGCGTCTATAACGGGAAGATCTTCGAATGCGCCGAGCACCTCGAACGGCTCTTTGCTTCGGCTAAAGCAATCCGGCTCTCAATTCCACTTTCGCGCGAGCAGGTGCGCGCGGCCATGGAAGAAACGGTCCAGGCCAACCAGTTTCAGGATTGTTACATCCGGTTGGTCGCAACGCGCGGCGTGGGATATCTCGGCCTGAATCCGAACAAATGCCCTATGCCGACGGTCATCGTCATCGCCGACACGATCGACATGTACCCGAAGGAGATGTACGAAAAGGGGATGGCGGTCATCACGGCCAGCGTGATCCGCAATCATCCCAACGCGGTGTCGCCGCGGATCAAGAGCCTGAACTACCTCAACAACATTCTCGCCAAGATCGAAGCGGTCGACGCCGGGGTGCCCGAGCCGATCATGCTCAACCACGAGGGCAATGTCGCGGAATGCACCGGCGACAACATTTTCATCGTGCGGGGAGGCGTCGTCATGACTCCGGGCACCGCCGACGGAATTCTGGAGGGAATCACCCGAAAGGTCATCATCGAGCTCTGCCATAGGCTGGAGATGCCGTGTGTTGAAAAGACTTTGCAGCGTCACGATTTATACGTGTCAGACGAATGTTTTCTGA
This sequence comes from Tepidisphaeraceae bacterium, assembly GCA_046593135.1. Taxonomy (GTDB): domain Bacteria; phylum Planctomycetota; class Phycisphaerae; order Tepidisphaerales; family Tepidisphaeraceae; genus JBKJRK01. The sequence goes on from JBKJRK010000166.1 coordinate 896, forward strand.
CGGGCAGTGCGGCGGAAGTGATTCCCGTTACGAAGATCGACGGGCGGACGATCGGGAGTGGCGAGCCGGGCGCCGTTACGCTCAAGCTGATCGACGCCTTTCGCCGCTACATCCGGGAATACAAAATGTGAGCGATACGAGATTCCACAGAGGATGGGAATGCGACAGGTGCCTCGAAATTGACACAGAAACCGCCCCCGGCTAGAGTTTCGGCCCTAAACAGAGGTTTGATGGAGGTTCGCATGCAAGAATATGAAACGCTGAAGCGGTTGGTGACGGACGCTGACGACGACGTGAACAAGGCGATCGGTGGCAACAAGGCCGCCGGCACACGCGTTCGTAAGAAAATGCAGGAAATAAAGGCGGCGGCGCAGACCGTCCGCCAGAAAATCCTGGAAGGCCGTGGCGGTGAAGGCGCCCCTGCGGACGCGTCGGAACAGCAGCCTCAACAATAATCACGCAATCGCACGCTCATGGTGCGGTGGCCGGATGGTCGTCTGGCGTTGGGCGGCGCTGCATAGCGCCTGACGCCTCACGGGTCGCTCAGCCACCGCACCTTTTTTCAATTGCCCATGCCTCCACAGCTCCTCTACGACATTTCTAATATCGACCTGAACAAGGTTCTGTACGACCAGGACGCCGTCCGCGCCGTCAATCCCCAACGCGGGGACATGGAACACCTGAACGGCGTCGTTCACGTCAACTCCGACCGCGGCGAAATCATCGGTTACAAAGACGTCCGTCACGACGAATTCTGGGTGCCCGGCCACATCCCCGGCCGGCCGTTGCTACCCGGGGTCATCATGATCGAAGCCGCGGCACAGGTCGCCGCCTTTTACACCTCGAAAATCGTCGGGTGGCCCGGTTTCATCGGTTTCGGCGGCGCCGAAGCGATCCGCTTCCGCCAGCCCGTGACGCCCGGTTGCCGGCTGTATCTGCTGGTCCTCAAGACCGAGCAGCGCCACCGCCGGATCGTCTGCAAGGTGCAAGGACTTGTGAACGGCGCGTTGGTCTTCGAAGCCAGCATCATCGGCACGCAGTTGTAAGCCGCGAAAGTCCTCACCAACGATCCCGCGACTCGATGCTTTCCTTGTAAAATCCGCGCGTTCGAAATCCACTAATAAGGATCGTGATGAATCCTCGCGCGAGTTCAGGGCCGCTGAAGCGGCTCTGCCGGGTGGAAAATTGAGACATGACGCGCACGGATTAATCCCGATCCGTATAACGCCGGCAAACCGGCGCACGCGCCGTGCAATGTGCGTTTCACGTGCCCGACCTTTGGCCGTTCTTGAGCGTATGATTTTCACCGGGGGATTTGGCTGCCCCCATTGAGCGCCGCAATCTTTTTTCTGCGATGTTTTTTTCCCTTCTTCAACCCCTTCACGACGTCCCGATCGCGGTCGTCGACGTCGAGACGACGGGCGCCAGTGCTGATTTTGGGCATCGCGTGATCGAGCTGGGCATCGTGCGCATCGAGCAGGGCCGGGTGGTGGCTGAGTACCAGCAGCTCGTTGACCCCGAGCGGCGTATCAGCCCCGGCGTGTCGGTCCTGACGGGCATCTCGCAGGACATGGTCAACGGCCAGCCCCGTTTTGTGGACCAGTTGCCCGCCGCCCTCAAGCTGCTCCGCGGGGCGGCGGTGATGGGGCACAACGTGCGCTTCGATTTGGCTTTTCTGCGG
>JBKJRK010000177.1:0-12659 GCA_046593135.1 Tepidisphaeraceae bacterium
CCTCCGGCGAGCAACTGAGCTTCCGCCAGAAGGATATTCCGCAGCTTGGTCACGCGATCGAGTGCCGCATCAATGCCGAAGACCCGAGCCGGAATTTCGCCCCGTCGCCCGGCTTGATCGAAGAGTTTCGCCTGCCCGGCGGCCCGGGCGTGCGGCTGGACAGCCACGCCTACGCCGGCTATCGCATCCCGCCGAACTACGACAGCATGATCGGCAAATTGATCATCCACCGCCCCACCCGCGCCGAAGCCATCGCCACCATGCGGCGGGCCCTCTCCGAATTTCACATCTCTCCGATCAAAACCACTATTCCTCTGCACCTACAGATCATGGACAACCCGCACTTCCACAGCGGCGACGTCGACACGGGGTTCATCGAGCGCGTCATGCTCAGCAAGTAGCCTACAATCAGTGCCGCGCTCGTAACCGTCGAACTTATCCGGAGTCGTACATACCATGCGCGTTACCCCCCGCCTCTCCCTCGCGGCCATCCTGTCATTCTGCCTAATGGCTGCCAACGCGCCGGCCGAGACGGTCACCGTCGCAACCTATAACGTTGAGCACTTCGCAAAGCATTTCGAGGCGTTCCACGCCTCCAAGACCCCGGAAGGCAAACAGCCGGGACTGGTAAAGGACTTGCTCGACGAACTGCGGAAGCAAAATGACGAGGACAACTGGGAGGTCGCGCAGGTCATCACCGACAAGGGCTTTAATCCGGATATTCTCGTCATTCAGGAGGGGTGCGCAGAAAGTGACTTGTCGTTCTTCAACAGACGCTGGCTCCAGGAAGCTTACGCAACGGTCGTCGTTTTTCCGACCAACACGGACCGCGATCAGACCCTTTGCATGCTTCTCAAGCCCGGCTTCAAGATCGTCTCTCGGAAGGATAAATACTACGAAGAAAAAGATTCGATCCCGAACGAGCGCGGCGACAAGCTGTTCGCCCGCGGTCCGGTGTTTTGCCTCGTCGAAACGCCGAGCGGGTATCGGTTCTGGGTCGGAGTGACTCACCAGAAGAGCAAATCGGACAACAGCGTCGAAGTTACTGGGTGGCGCAACCGCGAATCCGTCCGCACGCACGAGATCATGCGCGAGCTCGCCAAAGCCGGGCCCGATGACGTCATGCTGCTCGGCGACATGAACGACGAAATAGGCGTCGGTCAGTATGAAGACGACCCCAAATCCGGCGGCGACTCGATCGCCAACCTCGTCGGGCCTCCGCAGAATCAATTTGTGCTCGTCACGGAGAAGCTTGCCAAATCGGGTGAAATCTCGTTCGGCGGGTACTGGAACGCGAAGTACCGCAGCTTCATTGATCACGTCATCACCACGCCGGGCATGAAAAACCAGATCGAAAGCGCCGGCGTTTTCCGCGGATCGCTGGCCGCCGCGGCGAGCGATCATTACCCGGTTTGGGTCAAGGTTCGCAGTGACGTCCCTACGCAGGGTCGCCCGACGCAGCCCGTGGGCACCGGTTCGAAGAAGCCGTGAGATCATCAACACGCCGGGGCAAAGCGCAGCGCCCCGGATCTCGACGCGCGCCGTAGAACGGAAGAATCCGGGCCGGCTGCGCTCTGCCCCGGCGTGTGGGGTGCGGGATACAGCCAGGCACCGTCGAAAACGACGCCCGCATCAACTAAGATTGTTCTCGATGAATTCAGCGGATGGGACAATTGCGCTTAAGGGTTCGGAACGGGTTGACGCCAACTGTCAGCCGAGTTTGCTTCTGCCCGCGCTGTCACTGTGTAAGCGCGAACTCGTGCGTTTCCTGCGTCAGCGCCACCGAATCATCGGCGCGCTCGCCACGCCCGTGGTCTTCTGGCTCCTCATCGGCGGCGGGATGGGTTACAGCTTTCGTGGGGCGGGCGCCGCCACCGGTGGAAACTACCTCCAGTTTTTCTTCCCCGGCACCGTGCTGATGATTCTGCTGTTCACCGCGATCTTCTCGACGATTTCCATTATTGAAGACCGCCGGGAAGGGTTTTTGCAGTCCGTGCTCGTCGCGCCCGTCTCGCGGATGTCGATCGTGCTGGGCAAGGTGCTCGGCGGAACGATCCTCGCTTTCGGGCAGGGTCTGCTGTTCCTGTTGCTCGCGCCGACAATCGGCGTTCATTTCACGCCGGTCGGGTTCTTGCTAGCGCTCCTGATGATGCTGGTGGTCGCGTTCGCGTTGACGGCCTTGGGATTCTGTATCGCCTGGCGAATGAATTCGACGCAGGGATTCCACGCCATCATGAACCTGTTCCTGATGCCGCTGTGGTTCCTTTCCGGTGCGATGTTTCCCGCCGAGGGGGCGATGGGCGGGCTGAAATGGGTGATGCGGATCAACCCGCTGACGTACGGGCTCAGCGGGTTGCGACACGCACTGTACTGGGGTGAGACTCCGGGCGTAAGCCGTGCGACGCCGTACACAACTTGTCTGCTGGTAAGCGTCGCGTTTGCCGGCGTATTGTTCCTGCTCGCCAGCTCGATCGCAGGCGCTCGGTCGTCGGGTGATTTTGAATAGCTGCAACGCCTGAGTGGCTGCGACGCCTGTGTCGCCTTTGCTTGATGCGTTGATTGCACGAGGCGACGCTGGCGTCGCGGTTACCCAAGACCGCTACGGGTTGACCCGAACCACTCGTTGAATGAGGAAGCCGGTTGCGCGATGCAGAGAAATCAGAAAATTATCACGACGGTGCTATGGAGTTTTCTCGTACTGACGATGGTCGCCGTCGTCGGGCGCGGCATGTGGGCCGGCGACGACGACCCCGTCGCCCGCGGGGTTCAAATCGGCAGCGACGCCCCGATCGAAGACGGGCTACCGATTTTGTTCAGCACCCCGCAGTTTTCCCTGATCGACCAGGACGCCAAGCCTTTCGGTTCGGAGCAGTTGAAGGGCCGGGTGTGGGTCGCGGCGCTGATCTTCACCCATTGCCCCGGCGCTTGCCCGATGATGACGAAGAAAATGTCGGCCCTTCAGGAGGCGGTTCCGTCGAAGAACGTGTTGCTCGTTTCGTTCACCGTCGATCCCGAGCGTGACACGCCCGCCGTGCTCAAGCAGTACGCGACGACGCTGGCGAAAGCCGACGAGTCGCGCTGGCACTTTCTGACCGGCGGCAAGGAGGCGATTTTCAGCACCGCCGCGGGTTTGAACCTGTCGGCGTCTCCCGCAAATGGCGAGCAGGCGATCCAGCACGCCGAGACGTTTCTCCTCGTCGACCAGAACGGCCGGGTCCGCGGCATTTATGACAGCAAAGACGACGCCGACATGAAACGGCTCGCAGACGACGCCGCGAAGCTTGCGGGCGCGTAGGGGCGAACCTTGTTTTTGCCCTGCATCCCTACGCCGGCAACGTGGGCGAACACAAGGTTCGCCCCTACCAACACCGGCGATGCACGGTATTTCTGGAAGAAACATGGAACTCGACTACCAACCCCTCCAAATTCCCATCCTCCGCTCGGCCGGCAACGCCCGAGCGCTGGCGTTCATCTTGCTGTTCAGCGGCGTCGTCGTCACGTTCCTGTTCTGGCTGATCTACTTCAAACCCGCACAGGGGTATTCGTCGCGCTTCATCGGAGCCCTGCCGGCGGTCAACGCCACCCTCAACGGCGTCAGCAGCGTGCTGCTGGTCTGCGGATTCTTCGCGATCCTCCGCCGGAAAATCGCACTGCACCTGCGGCTCATGTTTGCGGCGTTGGTCAGTTCCGCCCTGTTCCTCGTCAGCTACGTCGTCTACCACCACTTTCACGGCGACACCAAATTCACGGGCACCGGCGTCATCCGGCCCGTCTACTTCTTCATCCTCATCAGCCACATCGTGCTGTCCGTCGTCGTCGTCCCTCTCATCCTGACGAGCTTTTACCTGTCGCTGGCAGGGCAGTTGAAGGCCCACAGGCACGTCTCGCGCGTCACGTTTCCGATCTGGCTGTATGTCTCGGTCACCGGGGTGCTGATCTTCGTGATACTTAAAGCCTTCGCATAAGGTGGATCAGCGGATAGGATGTGTGTCCGATGCGGCAAACCCTGCGTACCTCGATCCTCGTCCTCGCCCTGCTGCCGGCCGGCTTCGTATCGGCGTGCCCCAACTGCAAAGACTCCATCCCCAACAGCGACGCCGAGCAAACCGCTAGCCTGCCCGGCGGTTTCAACCGCAGCATCTTCTTCATGCTCGGCAGCTTAAGCGTTGTCGGCGGGTTGGTCGTTCGGATGATCGTGAAAGAGACGCGGGCATAATCCTGAGGCTGCGCCCGGAGTTGAAGCGAGACGGCTGCCTGCTCCATTATTCGACAGGGATTCTACTTCAGTTGTCGCTGAATTGGCTGTAAAGGAATCGCATGGCGGAAGGACGCGGGGCCAGCCACTGGCGGCGTTCTTTGCAGTCGTAGACGATCGTCGACGACTCCTCAACGACGCCGGCGTCTCGATACACCCGGCCGATTACTTTTTCAAAAATTGCCCGGAACTCGCCGTTGCGGTCCGAGGTGGTGAAGATCGCCTTGCCGTTGTTGATGGCGACGGCTTCGACGTTGCTAAGGGTGTACAGTCCGACGAATCGGGCGGCGTCGGTACAGATTTCCTTGATATCGATCCACGCCGGCACGCAGCCATCCACCGGCCGGAAATCTTCCGGGAAGTCCATGTCGGCCCCATTCATCGTAGCCCTAATTCGTCAGCCCTGATTCGGCGAAGGAACCGCAAGTTTACGTGGCGGGTCAATCTTCGTCAAATGTTGCGCAACCGCATTCCACCCTTCGCTTGACGCCTCACGCAACGGGCCATACAGTCGGGCAACAACTGAAGGACTGTGCCGAAAGGCCCCGTCCGGGGCGATTTGAATCGCAGCTTGCGGCCCGTGGGGTTCTTTACCGAACCTCGCAAAACAACTAAAGCGCGGCAGGTTGTTTCTGCTGCCGCAACGGGCCATGCCACACGGGCATGGTCTTTTCGTTTCCGCTTTGAATCATTGAGGGCACCATGACGACCACCGCGACACCCGCGCCGGTTACCCAGCTCAATTCCGATCAGATCAACCGGTACAAGCGCCACCTCCTGCTCCCCGAAGTCGGCATGGAAGGCCAGAAGAAGCTCTTAAATGCCAAGGTCCTTTGCATCGGGGCCGGCGGGCTCGGGTGTCCGATCAGCCTTTACCTCGCGGCGGCGGGTGTCGGGACGATCGGCCTGGCCGACGTCGACGTCGTTTCGCCGTCGAATCTTCAGCGCCAGGTGCTCTTCGGCGTCAGCAGCGTCGGCGAAGATAAAGTGAAGGCGGCGGCTCGGCGCCTGCGGGACCTGAACCCGGACTGCAAGATCATCGAGCACAAGGTCGTCGTCGACAGCTCCAACGTCATGGATCTGATCAAGGACTACGACGTCGTCATCGACGGCACAGACAATTTTCCGACCCGCTACTGCGTCGGCGACGCCTGCGTGATCGCGCGAAAGCCGAACGTGTACGGGTCGATTTTCCGTTTCGAGGGGATGATCAGCATCTTCGCCCCCCACCTGAAAAACCCCGACACCGCCGAGGCCGGCCCCTGCTACCGCTGCATGTACCCCGAGCCGCCGGACCCCGGGAGCGTGCCGAGCTGCGCCGAGGGTGGCGTGGTCGGCGTGTTGCCGGGCATCATCGGAACGCTCCAGGCCAACGAGGTCATCAAGCTGATCCTCGGCATCGGCCGGCCGGCGATCGGACGGCTCATCACGTTCAGCTCGATGGACATGGAGTTTAGGACGTTCAAGATCCGACGCGATCGGGAATGCCCGGTGTGCGGCGATCACCCGACCATCACGGCGCCCATTGACTACGAGCAGTTCTGCGGCGCGCCCATCCTCGACCCCAAGAGCCTGGAGGAAACCAAGCGGGAGGTGGAAGACGCGAAAGCGCCAAAATCACCCGGCTCCGTCGCGGCGGCGAAGCCGGACCCGTCGCTCGATGCCCGGGGGCTGCCCCCGGGTTACGCGTTCAAGCCCGATTGGGAAGTAACCCCGCGCGAGGTCAAGTCGATGCTCGACAACGGCGAGAAGTTCGTCTTCATCGACTGCCGCCTGCCCAACGAAGCCGCCATCACGGCGATCGATGGGGCGAAGCTGATCCCGCTCCAACAACTCGCCCAAAGGTTCGACGAGATCAAAGACCGATATGCTGAAAAGGTGGTCGTTCATTGCCGCAGCGGCGCGCGGTCCCTGCAATTCGCCCAGGCGCTTCGCCAGGCGGGTTTCAAGGACGTTAAGAGCATGGCGGGGGGAATCCTGCTCTGGAACAAGGACGTCAACCCGGGCGGGCCGCAATACTGAGTCAGGTCGGGCATTAGGGACTGGGTCGGCGCATTTTTGGGTCTCGGGCCGTAATCCTTTTCCCCTACGCCCTTGGCCCCTCGACCTCCGCCCCTTAGAATGGCGGCGCGGCGTCATCTCTCAAGGAGGAAAGCGTGTTTAAGTCGATCGACGTAGGCGCCATGCCGCTCGAAGAAATGATCGGGCGGGAATGGCTGGCCACCAACGGAATCGGCGGCTACGCGTCTTCCACTATTCCCTGCCTTAACACGCGCAAGTACCACGGCCTGCTTGTCGCCGCCATGGCGGCGCCGGTCCGGCGGATGGTGCTGCTCTCGCGCGTCGAAGAAGCCGTTCACTGCGACGGCTGGCCGCACCCGCTGTCGTCGAACGAGTACCCCGGGAAGATTCATCCCGAAGGCTACCGCGCGTTGTGCGCGTTCAACTCCGAGCCGTTTCCGAGATGGGCATTTCAGGGCGAGAACTGGACGCTGCAAAAAGAACTTTGCCTTCTGAGCGGCCAGAACACCGTGTGTCTTACGTACACCCTCCTGGCCGGCAACCGTCCGGTCACGCTCGAACTCAATCCCGTGTTCGCGCTGCGAACCATTCACGAGCTGAGTTTTCAGTGGAACGGGCGACTCGTCGCGGAATCGCGCGGCAAGGGCGAGCAAAAGGTCCCTGCGACCACGCGCACGCCGGAGGTCTTCTTCGCCCATACCGGCTCGTTTGAGTCAAGGCCGAACTGGTACCTCAACACGGTCTATCGTTGCGATCAGGAACGCGGCTACGCGGGCCTCGAAGACGTCTGGTCGCCGGGCGCGGTCCGTTTTTCCCTGTCGGCCGGCCAAAGCGCTCACTTCGTTTGCTCGGCCGACCCGTTCGACCTGAACTCCGCGATCGAACAGGCTCAGCAGCAGGGAACCACCACGTCTCGTTACGTTACTCCAACGTCTGTAGTTGCGGCAGAAGCGATTGCCGCAGTGGAGTGCATTTCGGGATTCGAAACGGTCGATCGGGGCGCGACTCGGGACGAAATCCTCATCGATCTCACACGGGCCGCAGGCCAGTTCGTCGTACGTACCGCGCCGGAAAACGCCGCCGACGCCGCAAGCGCCGTCATCGCCAATTACCCGTGGTCCGCGCCGTCCGGACGCGCCGGGCTGGCTGGTTTCTCGGGCTTGTTTCTCGTCACCGGGCGGTTCCAGGAAGGGCGCTCGCTGCTGCTGACGATGGCGTCGAAGATAGACCGCGGCCTGATGCCGTCGGAGTTTCCGGAGACCGGCTCCGCGCCGCTTTATCACGGGGCCGACGTTTCGCTCTGGTTCGTCAACGCCGCTTTCGCGTACCTCCGCTATACCGGCGATCAGACGACGTTCGCCGCCCAACTGCTCGACCCGATGCTACAGGTCATCGAGCACTACCGCAGGGGCACGCGCCTCGGCATTTCCACCGACAGCGACGGACTGCTCAAGACGCACGAGCCGGCCATTGCGACCACGTGGATGGACGCCAAGGTCGGCGACTGGGTCGTCACCCCGCGTCAGGGCCGACCGGTGGAAATCAACGCGCTATGGTTCAACGCCGTGGCTATCGCCGCGGAACTGGCATCACGTTTCGGCCGCGTGGCGGCGGCGGACGACCTCGCGGCGCTGTCTCGCCTCGTTAAGCGCGCGTTCAACGAGCGGTTCTGGAACAAGGCCGCCCAGTGCTGCTACGACGTCGTCGGCGACCGCGGCGCGGATCCCGCCGTCCGACCGAACCAACTGCTGGCGCTGAGCCTGCCTTTTCCCGTACTGTCGATCGACCGCCAGCCGGCGGTGCTCGAGCGGATTCTGCGCGAACTGCGAACGCCGGTCGGCGTGCGCACGATTTCCCCCCAAGACTCCAGTTACGTCGGACGCTACGCCGGCAACGTCATCTCCCGCGATCGCGCCGTCCACGGCGGGTCGGCGTTCCCCTGGCTCCTCGGCCCGCTCGCCACCGCTTACGTCCGCGTCCACGGCCGCGGCGACGGCGCCCGTCGGGAGGCCGGCGAACTTCTCCGCGGCTGCATCGCCCACCTCCGCGGCGACGGCCTCGGCCAACTCCCCGAACTTTTCGACGGCGACGCCCCCCAAACGCCCGGCAGCGCCATCGCCTCCGCCCTCTCCGTCGCCGAAATTCTCCGCGCGTATTGCGAAGACGTGCTGGACCGCTTGCCGAATCATCACGTTTCGCCAAGCATGCCCATTGCAGAAACCGAAGCAGCGGTACGGCCGATTCCCTCTACTCCGCGCGGTTAAGCACGGATCGTAGCAAGCGACGGAATTGGCACGTTTACCCGCGCGTCAAAACGTCGTTTCGTATTTTGTCCGCCGCCATCTCACCGCAAGCTTGCCAAGCGGCCAACCGCGTCACAGAATAAACCTTCGACTTCGTTCGCGACATGAACATCCGGGTACGGGTATGCGCACGCATTGCTGACGTTCATAGAAATAAACTTACAGGGAAGGCATTACCATGGCTGGGCAATTTGCATTCGGCGTAATCGGGCTTGAGGTGATGGGCCGGAACATCGCTCAGAACATCGAGCGCAACGGGTTCTCCGTGGCCGTTTATAACCGCACGACCTCCAAGACCGACGACTTCATGGCCGGCCCGGCGAAGGGCAAGAAATTCCACGGCGGGAAGGACCTTAAGGACTTCGTCGACGCCTTGGAAAAGCCCCGCAGGATCCTGCTGCTCGTCAAGGCCGGCGGTCCGACCGACGCGACCATCGACTCGATCAAGACCCTGCTCGAACCCGGCGACATCCTGATCGACGGCGGCAACTCGCTTTACACCGACACCGAACGCCGGGCGAAGGCGCTTGAGCCCACCGGCATCAAGTTCTTCGGCATGGGCGTCTCCGGCGGCGAGGAAGGTGCACTATGGGGCCCGTCCATGATGCCCGGCGGCGACAAGGCGTCGTACGAACGCCTCAAGCCGGTCCTGGACAAGATTGCCGCCAAAGCACCACAGGACAATGCCCCCTGCGTCACTTACTGCGGCGCCGGCGGCGCGGGGCACTACGTCAAAATGGTCCACAACGGCATCGAGTACGGCGACATGCAGCTCATCGCCGAGTCGTACGACCTGATGAAAAACATCGGCGGCTTGAGCAACGCCGAAATGGAAGAAGTCTTCAACCAGTGGAACGCCTCGGAACTCCAGAGTTTTCTCATCGACGTGACGGCCAAGGTCATCAACTTCAAAGACCCCGGCACCGGCCAAGCCTTAGTCGAGCTGCTGCAGGACAAGGTCGGCATGAAGGGCACGGGCACCTGGACGATCATGGCCGCCCTCAGTCTGCAGGTTCCCGTTCCGACCATGGCCGCCGCCGTCGACGCGCGCGAGATGTCGATGTTCCAGAAAGAGCGCGAAGCCGCGTCGAAGGTGCTGAGCGGGCCCAAGCCGCAGAAATTTACCGGCGACAAGAAACAGTTCGTGGCTGACGTGAAGTCGGCGCTGCTGTGTTCCAAGCTCTGCTCCTACGCCCAGGGCATGGCCCTCCTCGCCGCGGCCAACAAGCCGCAGCCGCCGGAGGGCAAGGAAATCGGCGGCGGCGTGTACGGCATGGATTACGGCATGAAGCTCGGCGACCTCGCCCAGATCTGGCGGGCCGGTTGCATCATCCGCGCCGCGTTCCTCGACGACATCACCAAGGCCTACCGCGCCAACCCCAACCTCGAAAATCTGTTAATGGCCGACAAGTTCAAGGCCATGATCGACGCCAACCAGGAAGGTTGGCGGCGGACGCTCGACGTCAGCATCAAGAACGGCATCGCAACTCCCGCCTACAGCGCCAGCCTCGCATACTACGACGCCTTCCGCCGGGCGCGCCTTCCCGGCAACGTCATCCAGGCCCAACGCGACTACTTCGGCGGGCACACCTACAACCGCACCGACAAGCCGGGCACCTTCCACATGGAATGGAAGGAAGGCGGCAGTGAAATTCTGCAGGTCGAGGGCAAGTCGCGGACGAAGTAGCCGCGATCACCGATCGACAAATAAAACATGACGGCGGGCGAGCAAAATCTCACCCGCCGTCGTGTTTTCCTATTTCGAGCGATATCAAATCCTGTCCGACTTCCTAAACTCTTTTGACGTTGCTGTAACTGATACTCTCGCCCTACATTAACCTCCGCGACGGATAGTCCGTTGCCGAAGGAGATGATCTATGACGCGTTTCGTTTGTCCGGCGGCTTTGATGTTGGGGGCTTTTCTTTTCACGGCGGGGTGTAAATCCACCCACGAGGAAGGTGTGAAGAGTAATCTTCGCACGCAGTGGACTGATGTCGCGGCCAACACGGAGGCCACGACGGCGGCTGCCGAGGCCGTGCTCAACAGTGAAGAATTGAAGGATGTTAAAGCCCAGTCGACCGCCGTCGACGGGACGGCGTCGGGGAAAATGGCGGACGGGACGAAAGTGATGGTTACCGTGAAGAAAATGAGCGACACCATGAGCCAAGTGTCGGTCAACGTCGGCGCGCTCGGCAAGCCGGCCCTCGGCGCGGAAATGGCGAAGAAGATCAAGATGAAGGCGGAACGGCAGTAATCGCCCGTTCGGCACCTGTTTTGTTTAATAACGTGATGCAGCGCCGGGATGTTCTTGGCGCTGCGCATACACCAGCGGAGCGCTTTCCTTTATCGGAAAGCGCTCCGCTGCGCGTCGCGGCGTGACGAAGAACGAGGCGATTCATTGACGCGGGGGGCGGCCGGCGTGATCCTGCCGCCGTGAACATGTTGGGCATAGACGTCGGGTCCTCGTCCGTGAAGGCGGCGGTGCTGCGCAGCGGCAAACCTCTGGGCCGGATCGTCCGAACGTTCTTCAAGACTGACTATCTCGGCCAGCGTGTCGAGGTGCCCGCCGAGCGTGTGTTGCGTGCGGTTGCGGAAGCAGTGCGGGGACTGGGCGCCGCGGCCACGCGTGTCGACGCGATCGGACTGGCGGTGATGTCGCCGGCCTGGTGTGCGATGGACGCAAGCGGGCGGGCGCTGACGCCCATTGTGACCCACCAGGACCGCCGCAGTGTCGCGGTCGCCGCCGAGATTGAACGTCGGGTCGGCAAGTCCCGACACCTACGTCTCGCGGGGAATCGTCCCTTCCCCGGCGGCATCAGCTCGACGACGTGGGCGTGGTACCTGCAAAACGAGCCGGCTCGCCTGGGGAAGGCCGACCTCGTCGGACTGCTCAACACATACTTACATCGGCATCTGACGGGGGCTCGAGTGATCGACCCGTCGAACGCGTCCTTCACGGGTCTTTACGCGACGACGGAGCAGTCGGGCTGGAGCCGTGAGTTGTGCGAGGCCGTCGGAGTCGGTCCATCGCTTCTACCCGAGGTGCGCGAGGCGGACGCGATCGCAGGGCGCGTGACGCCGAAGGCGGCGGGCCGGTTTGGCCTCACGCAGGGGACGCCGGTCTTGACCGGATTGATCGACACGAGTGCGGCGATGCTTTTGGCGGGCGCGAAGCCGGGCCAGTTGCTGAACGTGTGCGGGTCCACGGACGTGCTCGCCGTCTGCACCGACGAGCCGCAGCCGCACGAACGGCTGTTGACGCGTGCGCTGGGCGTCGGCCAAAAATGGATGTCCGTCAGCACCCTCGCCGCGGCCGGGTCGGCGCTGCTGTGGGCGCATCGGCAATTGTTTCCGGAGCTTTCTTCCTCAAGGTTTCGCGCGTTGGTTCGAAGGCTCGCCGCCCAGCGCGATCGAGGGCTCGACGAATTACGGTTCGAGCCGTACCTCGCCGGCGATCGCGCGAGCATGGAACAGCGGCGGGCCGGATTCGCGGGCGTCACACTTTCCACGACGCGTGAGCAGATGCTCCAGGCGATGATCGACGCCCTCGTCAACGCGAGTGCGGCTCGGCTCGATCTAATGGACAGCGTTGCAACCAGGATCCGCGCCGACGTCACCGTTTCCGGCGGGACCGCCGAGCGGCTCGACGAGATTTTCCAACGTGGTTGGCCTGGGCGTTGGAAATTCCGCCGGGAGACTGAGGCGAGCCTGCGAGGACTCGGGGAGCTAACGCCGCGGGAAGTGTGACGATCGGATTTGCCTCCCTGTTATCCTACCTTGCCTCTCTTGACGGTTTAGCGATTTCGCCTAGCATGCTGCGGGTTCGGCGCGCGAGCGCGGATCAACTCGTCAGGGCAAGGAAAGGAATCACCCATGCGGAGCGTTCGGATCGCATTGACTGGAGTACTCGTTATCTCGGGTTTGGTAGGCTGCCGAAATCGAGTGGCTGACGAAAATCGCGAGATGTGGGGCCAGAATCGTGAGTTGCAGTCTGAATTAGACCGCAAGAATGCCGAGATGGAAGCGATGCGCCGCGCCGAGCAGCAGCGGGCCGCAGTGCCCGCGCCGGCCCCGGCGG
>JBKJRK010000306.1:0-10442 GCA_046593135.1 Tepidisphaeraceae bacterium
CCTTCCCAAAGCAGTCCGAGCTTGCGACTCTCCTAGGGGTTCGCCGCCAGACTGTAAATGGCTGGCTGAACCAAATCGTCGAGGTGGGGCTTTTCAACAAGCAAAAGCGTTGCCGACCGAACAGAGGCGGCAGGTCGAGCAACGAGTACACGCCGACGGATTGGAGCGATCCCGAAGTGCAGTCGCGTATCGTGAGCAACTTGCGAGCGATGGTTTTTGGCCGAAATGGGCACCCGGAAGTGCAGCAACATATGTCCGGTGGTGTATCGGAGCCGATACAGCATGTGTCCGCTCCAAGCGGACAGCGCGCTGTCCGGTCTAGAGCGGACAGCAGAATAGACAAGAGGGAACAGAGCGTGGCTGCGCCAGGGAAAACTGCTGCGCAGTTTTCTGCGCGGGGCGTGGCCCGCGACGGTGACACTAATGCGAGTGGTAGTTCGGAATCACCGCCTCCGCTTGAATGGGAATAACGGCCAGACCACGACGGTCCCGAGCAACCGCCTGAAGCGGATGAGGATCTGATCGAAATTGATCACGATCCTGATCTGGGCTCGCCTGCGCTATTCACGGCGTCGCTGCCGAATGCCGGGGGTAAGCCAACCGCCCGCGTTAGGGCGAAGCACGTAGACGACTGGGACCGCCGTGACTTCGCTCGTCATTTCTGGCGGCTGGTAGGCGAGTACCGCGCAGCAGAAGGCATCGCGCACAGCACCGTTGTTCCGCGTCGAGTGTTCAAGACCGTTGGTCAGTTGGTCGCGATATACTCGCCGGACGTGCTGCTGCGAGTGCTGACGACGGCCGTTGAAGACTTCGAGGCTGTCCGTGGGGCGCTCGGCCGCGCGGGGGCCGACCTCGAGCTAGACGAAAACGCACTCGCGCGTATCTACACAACCGCGTTCGGCTTTGTCAGCGATCAGATTCAGGCCGAGCGGCAGAAGAAATAGTCTGATAACACGTCACCGATTTTGTGATGACGAAGTTCGCCATCCTCCGGCAGTAGCATCTAACGGAGGAACGAATGAAGAACCAAACCGCGAACGACCTACTGGCCCGCCTCGAGCCGCTGCTTACCGAAATCGTCAAAGCGGGGGTTGTGAGTTCGACTCTCATCTTCGGCTTTTCCCCTTCCGCCTGCTAACGTTTCAATATTTTTAAGATGCAGGCGTCGGCGCCGCCGGGCCTGCGGCGGGAACTGTTGTCGACGTGACGGCGTTCGTCGCCGCAGGCGTTGTGGAGAATCGGCGGGGGCGGACAGTGACGGCGCAGGCCTTGAGCGCCGGTTGGCGGCTGATGGGGTCGGCGGCGTCCGTGGTGGCTTCGTTAGGGGAGGCGCGGTGGGCCCAGGAATCGTTCCAGTGAATCGGCATGAAAATCGTGCCGCGCGGCGCGGCGCCGTCCACGCGCAATACGCCGTTGGCGCAGCCGCGGCGGCTTTCGACTTCGACGAATTGGCCGTCGTGGAGGCCGAGTTTCTCCGCGTCCGGCGCACTCATGTGCACGTATGGGGCCGGCTCGACGCGGTTTAGTTCGTCGACCAAACCCGTTTTCGTTCGGGTGTGCCATTGGCTCGCGACGCGCCCGGTCGTCAGCACGATCGGATACCGCGCGTCGGGCACTTCCTCGGGCGCGACGTATTGGCGGGCGAAGAAACGCGCTTTGCCGGAAGGCGTCGGAAACCGCCCGTCTTCGAAACGGCGGGCGGACGAATGCCCCAGCGCGGGGTACGGCCACTGCTGCGGGCCTTTCGCGCGAAGCAGCGCGTGAGTGAGAGCGCTTTGATCGTTGGGCCTACCGGCCGTTACGCGGGCAAATTCGTCGAAAATTTCCGCAGCCGAATCAAACGCCATCCCCGACCGGAACCCCATTGCTTCGCTCACCTGTCGCGGCCACCACCAGTCCGGTTTGGCTTCGCCGGGGGGCTCGACGACTTGTTCCATCAGCGTAACCCGCCGCTCGCTGTTGCAGAACGTTCCGCACTGCTCGAGGTTCACGGCCGCCGGCAACAGCACGTCGGCGTACGCGGCGGTTTCGGTCGGGTCGTAGGCGTCTTGCACGATCACCAAATCCGCTTTTTCCAAAGCCGCGCGCACGCGCGGGAGGTTCGGCATGCTGGCCGCCGGGTTCGTGCAGACGATCCACACCGCTTTGATTTCACCGCGGCTGAGCGCGTCGAACATCGTGACGGCGTCGTAGCCGGCGTGGGGGTGAATGGTCCCGGGCGCCAGGCCCCAAAGTAGTTCCATCGACCGTCGGTGCTCGTCGTTGGAGATCTGGCGCTGGCCGGGCAGGAGGTGGGCCATGTACCCGACGTCGCGCCCGCCCATCGCGTTGGGCTGCCCGGTCAGGCTGAAAGGCCCGCACCCCGGCCGGCCGATCTGGCCGAGGGCGAGGTGAAGGTTGATGATCGCGTTTCCCGTGAACGTGCCGAGCGTGGACTGGTTCACGCCCATCGTCCAGAAAGTCAGGAGTGAACGGGACTGCTCGATGATCCGGGCCGCGTGGAGGATCGCGCTGACCGGCACGCCGCAGATCTCCGACACCCGCTGCGGCGTATATTCCGCCAGCATCGTCTCGACGGCGTTCCAGCCCTCGGTGTGTCCCGCGATAAAGGCGTGGTCCACGCGCCCGCCGCGATGAAGCAGGTGCAACAACCCGTTCAGCAGGGCCAGGTCTGTGCCGGGTTTGACCGCGAGGTGCAGTGTCGCCGCCTCGGCAGTCGCGGTGCGGCGGGGGTCGACGACGATGCACTCCGCGCGGCCGCGTTCGACCCGCCGGGCGACGCGCCCGAACGTGATCGGGTGGCAGTCGGCGGCGTTGGAGCCGATGAAAAGGAAGGCATCGGCGAGCTCGATGTCCGCGTAACACGTCGGCGGCCCGTCGCTGCCGAAAGACAGCGACATGGAACTGGCCGCGCTGCTCATGCACAGCCGGCTGTTGCTGTCGACGTGGTTAGTCCTGAGCAGCCCCTTGCCAAACTTGTTGAAAAGGTACTGCGCCTCGGTCGTGAGCTGCCCCGACAGGTAAAACGCGATCGCCTGCGGCCCGTGAGTCTGGAGGATCGCATCTAGCTTGCGGGCGACGTGGGCGATCGCCTTCCCCGGCGAAATCGCGATCGGGTTCTCACCGCGTCGTTCACGGATCATCGCGTGGCGGAGGCGGGTTGAGACGTCGACCGTCTTGGCAATGGTCGAGCCCTTCTGGCACAGCCGGCCGAAGTTGGCCGGGTGTTGCGGGTCCCCGCGCACGCCAGTGATGCGGCTGCCGTCCGTCTTGGCAAGGATGCCGCAACCGACGCCGCAGTAGGGGCAGAGGGTTCGTAACTCGTGGGCCATTGTGCGCGGGTTCAGGGTCTGGTTCCCTCGTCCCCGTACTCGGGGGAGAGGGAGAACGGATCAGTACACGTCCCGCTCATACCGCCCCGCCCGGACCATTTCGGAGACGAAGTGGTCGGCTTCGGCGGCGGACAGCTTGCCCTCCGTGGCGATGACCCGCCGGAGGGCTTTGTCGACGTCGCTGGCCATGCGTTGCGCGTCGCCGCAGACGTAGAACGCGGCGCCGGCCTGGAGCCACGTCCACATCTCGGCGGCGTGCTCGAGCATGCGATGCTGGACGTAGATTTTTTCGTCTTGGTCGCGGCTGAACGCGGTGTCGAGGCGGGTCAGTACGCCGTCGACGGCGTACTGCTCCAGTTCTTCGCGGTAGAGGAAATCGGCGTCGCTGCGCTGGTCGCCGAAAATGAGCCAGTTTTTGCCGGTCGCCTTGGCGGCGGCGCGTTCCTGGAGGAACGCGCGGAACGGCGCGACGCCGGTGCCGGGGCCGACCATGATGATCGGGCGGTCGGCTTCGCACAGGCCGAACTTATGCGAGGGGTGGAGGAACACGCGGACTTTCATGCCCGGTCGCACGCCGTCGGCGAGGAACGTCGACGCCACGCCCTTGCACGTCCGCCCGCCGTCGTTGGTGTAGCGCACCGCGCCGACGGTGAGATGAACCTGCCCGGGGTAAGCGAGCGGCGAGCTGCTGATCGAATAGAGCCGCGGGGCGAGCGGCGAGAGTGCGGAGACGAAGTCGTCCGGGCCCACGCGGGCCGACGGGAACCGCCGGAGCAGGTCGAGCACCTGCAACCCGGAAGGGGCGTCGTCGTCGCGGAGGGCGCCGAGCGCTTGTTTCTCGGCGGCGTCGTTCGCGCGGTCGGCGAGGAGTTCGACGAGAACGGGGCTGGGGCGCGTGATCGTGTAATCGCGGAGCAGCGCCTCGCGCAGGCTGGTGGGTTGCCCGTCCCACCCGCCGACGTCTTCGGCGCCGCTGGCATGCAGGGCTGCGAGCACGTCTTCCACGAGGTTCTGGCAGTTTTCCGGATAAACGCCTAGTGCGTCGCCCGCCTTGTAAGCGATGCCGCTACCCTTGAGGTCGAGCACGACAAGACGCGTGTCTTTTGCGGAGCTAGCGCCGTTCAGGCGTGTCGTCCGGAGCAGGCGGGCCGCAAACGGGCTGTCGCGCGTCCAGCCGGTTGCCTCTTGCGACAACGGCGCCTTAGTGGCCGCCGCCTGCGGTTTGGCGGCGCGCGGCGGCGCGACAGGCGCACTCGCCAGAATCTGCTTCAACGCCTTGCTCGTGTCCCGTCCGCCGGGGGTGCAGCGCGTCAAATCCTTTTCTTTGCCTTCGGCAATCGCCTCGCCGTACGTCTGGCACACATACCCGCACGCGCCGCAATCGAGCTGCGCCATCGCGGCCATCAGCTTCCGGGCGACCGGTTTGTCTTCGGCGAGCCTCAGGCGCTCCGCGAGAGAGACGGTGGGCTCGTGCCAGGGAAAATCTTCGTCAGGCTCTGCCGCAGGCGATGGGGCCGGCGCATCGGTTGCAGGCGAATTCATTGGCGCTGAAGTGCCGCTGCCGGCGGGGAACGTGTTGAGCATGCCCGCCAGGAACCCGTTGAGCCACGCCCGCTGCGCCGTGGTGAACGGCGCGTTGTCCGGGATGACGGGAAGGGGCATCCGCGCCGGCGCCATGGCAGGCGCGGGCGTCGCGAAGTTCGTCAGGATGGGCGTGTCGAGCAGCGTCATGGGTGCCTCTTTTCTCTTCACTCCCTGTCCACCGGGGGAGTTTTGAAATCTGAAATCTGAAATTTCAAATCCAAGATTTCAGATCTCATCCCGCCAGCGGCATGCCGGGAGCGGGGACGAGAACCGGTGCGTCGAACAGCTCACGCAGCGCTTCCACCGGCTTGTCCTTCACGAAATCCTGGAACGTTTCACCGCCAGCGGTTCGGCCGGCGAGGTAGACGCGCAGCATGCGTTCGACAACTTGGGGCGCGTCGGTCGCAATCACGTCGCGGTACAACTCGCGGGCGATGGCCTGGCGCGGGCCGTAACCGCCGCCGACGTGGACGTGGTAGCCCTCGAGAGCGTCTTCGCCGACCTTCGTGGCGATCAGGCCGATGTCGCCGATGTAGTGCTGGGCGCAGGAGTGGTGGCAGCCGGTCAGGTGGATGTTGATCGGGTGGTCCAGTTGCACGCCGCTCGTCTCCAGGTGATCCGCGATCCGCATCGCGTGGGCCTTGGTGTTGGCGGCGGCGAACTTACAGCCGGCGCTTCCGGTGCAGGCCACGAGGCCGGCACGGACGTTCGTTGCAGACCAATGCAATCCGAGTGCCTCGACCCGGCGTTTTGCCTCGAACACACTTTCTTCGCGAATGTCCGAGATTAATAGGTTCTGCCACACCGTCAGGCGGAGGGCGCCGCTGCCGAGTTCCTGCGCGATGCCGGCCAAGCCGCGCATCTGCGCGGCGGTCATTCGGCCGACCGGCAAGACAACGCCGAGGTAGTGCAAACCGGTTTGTTTCTGCGAATGGACGCCGATATGAGCGGTCGGGTCGACTTTGCCGGTCCGGGCCGCGCATTGGTCGAGCGGAACTCGCCGGAGCGGCTTGCCTAGTTTCTTCTCGGTCTCGGCGAGGAATTTTTCGAAGCCCCACGCGTCGAGCACGTATTTCAGCCGGGCCTTCTTGCGGTCGGTGCGGTCGCCGTGCTCGAGGAACACGCGAAGGATGGCGCCGGCGACGGGGACGCACTCGTCGGCGGTCAGCAGGACGCCGGTGTCGCGGGCGAAATCCTTGTGGCCGGTGATGCCGCCGAGCTGGAGGCGGAAGTAAACCTGTTCGTCGCCGGCGAGGCGGGCGGCGACGAAGCCGATGTCGTTGGTGTCCTCGAGCGTGCTGACCCGTCCGCCGCCGTCGAAGGCGATGTTGAACTTGCGGGGCAGGCCGTAGAGGTCGCGGTGGTTGAGGATGTAATGGTGCATCGCCCGGGCGAGCGGGCGGGTGTCGATTAATTCGTCGGGGTCGATGCCCGCGGTGGGAGAGGCCGTAACGTTGCGAACGTTATCCGCCCCCGCGCCGCGGTTGACAATGCCGAGGTCATGCAGGCCCATCAGCACTTCGGCGGTAAGGGCGGGGCCGATCTCGCGGAGTTGAAGGTTGGAACGGGTGGTGACGTCGGCGTACCCGCCGGCGAATTGCTCGGCGAGGTCGGCGACGCCCCGGAACTGGTGCGCCGACACGATGCCGGCGGGGAACCGGAGCCGGCACATGAACGAATCCTGAGCCGGGGCGACGTAGAACATCCCCTGGAATTTCATCAGGAACACGTCGGTGCCCTTTGGAAAGCGGGCGTCTTTGGCGTGATCGAGGACGAGGTTCCAGGTGTCCAGGCCGTTGAGGTTGCGCTTCGCCTGCTCTTCGGCGCAGAGCTTTTTACCGGCGACGAGGAATCGGTCCTGCGCCGCCCGGCCGGCGGCGTCGGGGCCGGGGGGCATTTCACCCGACGTCACGCGCGCCGCGCCGCCGCCGAGGGATGCCGTGGCTGATGAAGTCGATGAGGCGTCCCCGAGGACCGCCAGCGGCAGCGAGCGATTGAGTCCGCTGCCGGCGGCGAAGCCCTGGAGGTAATTTTTCTGTTCCTCGGTGAACTCAGTCGGTGTCATGAGGTCAACTCCAGGTCCCGGTCCCCTCTCCCTCGTACGCGGGGGAGACGGTTAGGGTGAGGGGTGGAACTTCGAACGGCGCAACTCGACATTCAGCCCCATACCCTGGCCCTCTCCCCCGAATACGGGGGAGAGGAAGAAATAAGGACCGCTCTAGAACGTGTACGTGACCGCCGCGTACACGAAGTCGATGTCCTCATCGGCGCCCGTGTCGTCGATGAAGTCGCCGGCGAAAAAGTGGCTGTATCCGAAGTACGTGGCCAGGTGGCGGTCGACCTGCCAGTTGAGCAGCAGGTCGATTTCGCTGCCGACGAACGTTTCGCTGGAGCCGTTGTCGGCCCGTTGGATATTCCCCGCCACGCCGTACACCGCGTCGTCGTCGCTCTCGCGCCAGAACAGGTGGTAGTCGGCGCGGAGGCCGAGTTTCTTGGCGTAAGACTTGTTCTGTAGGAACGTCAGCTCGACGCCGGGGTGCACGTCGATGATATTCTGCCGGCCGATGACGTCGATGTAGCCGAAGTAGGCGTGGCCGAGCGGGAAGAGCTGGTTGAAGGTTTCCAGGTCGCCGTCGTTCGGATCGTCGTCGCCGCTGGCGAGGTCGAAGCCGAGGTAGAGGCGCGGGGAGAACGTCGCGTCGGCGATCGTGTAGCCGCCCTCGGCCGCAATGGAGTAGGCGAAGATGTTGCCGTCGGCGAACTCGCCGAATTGGACGTCGCCCTCGACGTCAAAGTCGAACGGCTTGGGGTTGGCGAACAGCCGGGCGCCCGCGGTCCAGCGCTCCTCAGGCCCGTTTCCTTCGGAAAAGGTGGCGGCGAACTTGTCGAGGTAGAGCAGGTACATGTCGAGCTTCGCGTTGCCGTCTTTGATGAGGTCCGGCAGGCTGAGCGTGTCGTAAGCGCCGACGAAGTTTTGATTGTCGGTGTAGCTGTCGAGGCGAGGTTCGTCGATGACGACGGGGTGGACCCAGAACAGGTCGAGCGTGTTGCGCCCGCCGGGGAAGACGACCGACGCCTTGCCGCCGTCGAACGTGCGGCGGGCGTTGGTCCAGTCAAGCGGGGAGATGAGCCGCTGGGCGCCGTAGAGGAGGTTTTGCCGGCCCGCGCGGAGGGTGACGGTTCCGTCGTCGAGGACGGGAAGCTTGACGTCGACGAACGCCTGGTGGAAATCGAAGTCGTTTTCGTCGACGCCGGGGCGCTCGAAGGGGTCGCGGTCGTCGGCGAAGGCGTCGATCATCTGGACGAAGCCGCGGAAGTGGGGGCCGACTTGCAGGTCGGCGTGGTACATCAACCGCAGCAGGTGGTAGCCGTCGCCGTCTTGCGCGCCTTTGGCGCCGAAGTTGAAATTGTCGAACAGCTCGTAGCGGTAGCGGGCCTGGGCGCCCAGCGAGAGGTAGATGTCGCCGGCGTCGTTGAACGGGATGTATTTGATCGGGTCGAACAGGTCGGTGCGCTTGGCCGGGTCTTTCAGATAGCCGTAGTTTTCGTTCCAGCGCACGGGCGTGTAAGGCGCGGGAGGGCCGCTGCCTGCGCCGGGTGTGGGCCCGGCGGCGGGGGCTGCGGCCACGGCGGGTGCGGGCTGGGTCGCCGGCTGTGCCGCCGCGGCGGTGACGATCCCCAGGGTCATGCACGTTGTTACAATTCCGGTCTTCACGGTGCTCCTTCGGTATTGCGCGGCGGTTCCGAAGTTCGAGTCAAAAAAGTTCCGATCTGAAATTTCAAATTCCAGATTTCAAATCTCAAATCTCAGATCCCAAATCACCAACTGCGGCGTTTCACGCCAGTGCGGCCGAGACGTGGCGGAGGTCGAGGTTGGCGGCAGACGCCGGCAGCTTTTCGGGCAGCAGCTCGTGCGGCGCGGCTTTCTGCGACGCGTGGTCCTCGAGAAACGTGATGACCCGCTCACGCAGGCGGTAGTAGTCCGGGTGGTCCATGACCTGTTCGCGCCGGCGCGGGCGCGGGAACGGCACATCGAGCACCTCGCCGACCCGCGCCTCGGGCCCGTTGGTCATCATGACGACGCGGTCGGACAGAATGAGGGCCTCGTCCACGTCGTGCGTGACCATCAACGCCGTCTTGCGGTCCTTCGTCCACAGGTCGATGAGCACGTCCTGAAGCTCAAAGCGGGTGAGCGAGTCGAGCATTCCGAAAGGCTCGTCGAGGAGCAGCATTTTCGGGGACAGCGCGAACGCGCGGGCGATCCCGACCCGCTGGCGCATGCCGCTCGACAATTCGGCCGGGGTCTTGTGCAAGGCGTCGCCGAGGCCGACGAGATCGAGGTAGTGTTCGGCGATCTGACGGCGCTGGCCGCGGGGCGCGGCGAAGAAGACCTGGTCGACGCCAAGCATTACATTTTGCAAGGCGGTCAGCCAAGGGAGCAGACACGGCGACTGGAACACCACGCCGCGGTCCGGGCCGGCAGCCCGCACTTCCTTGCCGGCCAGCACAATCCCGCCCGCGCTCTTATTGGTCAGCCCCGCGACCATCGACAGGACGGTCGACTTTCCGCATCCCGAGTGGCCGATCAGGCTGACGAATTCGCCTTCTTTCATGTACAGCGTGAAGTCTTTGACCACGTCCACCGGCCCGGCGGGGGAGGCGTATGTCTTTTTCAGGTTCCAGAGTTCGAGGTAGCGGTCCATGACGTCAACTCCTTGGGCGGCTCATGCAGAACGGCAGTGCTACGCCGGCGTCGCCACCGGCTCACGGCGGGAGAACCGCCTTGAACGCGACAGGTCGGCCGGTTTCAACTCCGGCAGCGGCACGCGCGGCGCCCGCTGCACCACCGGCTCAGCCGTCGCCACGACCGGCCGACGCCGGCGGCCTTCGCCGAGGAGGTAGCCGAAGACTTCCTGCCGGATTTCCTTGAACCGGGGGCAGTGGTTGATCGCCTTGCGGTCGCGCGGTCGGTCAAGGTCGATCCGCACCGCCGGCCCGAGCGTCGCGCGGGGGCCGGCGCTGAGCGGGATGATCCGGTCGGCCAGCAGAATTCCTTCGTCCACGTCGTTGGTGATCAGCACAACCGTCTTTTGGTCGCGCTGCCAGATCCGCTCGATCTCGCCCTGGAGGGTGGCGCGGGTAAGTGCGTCGAGCGCGCCGAGGGGCTCGTCGAGCAGCAGCACCCGCGGGTCCATAGCCAAGGCCCGAGCGACCGACACGCGCTGCCGCATCCCGCCGGACAGCTCCGACGGTTTTTTGTGTCGGGCGGGCCAGAGGTTGACCATCGTAACGTACCGCTCGACGTGCTCGCGCCGCCGCTGCCGCGACCACGTCGGGAAGACCTGGTCGACCGAGAGCTGCACGTTCTCGAACACGTTCAGCCACGGCAGCAGCGAGTAGTTCTGGAAGACCACCGCGCGATCGGGGCCGGGGGCGGTGACAGCCTTGCCGTTGAGCAGCACTTCGCCGTGGTCGGGCTTGACCAGCCCCGCGATCATGGAGATCAGCGTGGTCTTGCCCGCGCCG
>JBKJRK010000510.1:0-5112 GCA_046593135.1 Tepidisphaeraceae bacterium
CGCTCGTGCTCGTCACCCACGACCGATACCTGATCGACCGCTTGTCCACCGACCTGCTCGCGCTGGACGGTGAAGGCGGCGCGGCGACCTACGCCAGTCTCGACCAATGGCAATCCGCCCAGGAGGCCAAAGCCGCCGCCGCAGTCGAGGCCCGCCAGAAGCCTGCCGGCTCCAAGTCCCGCGCCGCGCCGGCCGCGAAGGTCAAGCTCAATTGGAACGAGCAGCGTGAGCTCGAAGCGATCGAAAGCAAAATTCTCGAAGCCGAGGCCGAGTTAGAATCCCATCAGGCGTCCATGTCCGACCCAACGGTCATCGCCGACCACGCGCGGATGGCAAGTGTCTGCCACCAAGCCGATGCGGCTCAACTACATGTCAATCGCCTTTACAGCCGCTGGCAGGAATTGGAGGGGAAGAAGAAATAGCGCAAGTGTTGAGCAGGAAGTCGACTTCGCCAGGTGATTTGGCGGTGATCCGTGCGAGTGCGATCGGCTGCTTCAGTTGAACGGGCCCCTGCGGCGCGGCGGCCGCACGGTCGAATCCTCGGTAGCGCAAGGGCTTCGGGGACGCATCTTGCACAACTCAGCTGCACATAACGCAAAAAACGGGGCCGTGGTTCTTGTCGACCGCGACCCCGTTCGATCTATAAGGTGTTTGTTTCGTCGCAAGCACCGCTATGGCGAGCAACCTCAGCCCCCGGCCATCCAGTCGTAGCGCCGACGCCAGCCGTTGCCTGCATTACTGTCCGCATAAAGCAGGTCAGTCCTCAGCGCACTGCGGGGGATGAAGCCCCAAGCACCAGAACCCCAGGCACCACCCGGAATTTTACCCAGGACGCATGCATTGCTTCCACTGTAATCGCTCACCCAGCGCCAGAGGAAATAGCAGGGGTATTGGCTTTCAGGATAATAGTTACGGTTATACAGAACACCCACCATGGGTCCCGCGAACGTGTAAGTGTTGAAGTCGTAATTAGCGAACACGCCCTCGGTCGTATAAGACTGAACCTCCTCGTAGGTGCCGGTACTGGCGTTTATGAAGAAAGGCCAGTAGCCCGAGGACGGCACATAGTCATTCACGGCACAAGCATAGTAGGTCCGGAGAAAAGTCCGTGAGCCTTCGCCCAAAGCCGAGCTCTTGAGATACCGTCGTGATTCGCACCCACTCGATAAGTTATTGGGGCCGGCGGAAAGAGCGTTAACGTCCATCCACCCACACTTGTTAGCAGTGCCGCGGGCATGACCCCACCTCCACCCGCCGCCGGGTGAAGTGTCATCCGAGTTGTAGGTAAAGTGGTCGCCCGAAAACATCGTTCCAATCTGGAAAGAATCCGGCGCCGAGCCAACGTAGGCTGTCTGATTCACCGTTTTGGTATACCAAACTCCTGCCGACACACTTGACGCGCACGCCGTGGAAAGAATTAACGCGGCTATAGGAAACAATATTCTTTGCATGCTTTTGCTCCTCGGGCGATGAGCCCGATCAATAAAGTGTCAACTTCAGACTACCGGCGTAAAAAGCCCCCGGTGAAGGAGAGCTTGAGAAAGACGGAGTAGAACTTGGACCCTGATTTGATGACGTTTCAGTCAACTGTCGAGTACCTCCTTTCATGTTGTCCCATCGCACGGAACGATATAATTTCTGAAAAACTTGTCAATCAATTTCTGTAAATTCCTGCAAACAATATTCCGTCCTTTATTCAATGGAGTAAGCGCCCATGGTGAATTTCTAGCGGTTTTCGGACAAAAGTCCTGTACTGAGAATGATTTATGGATTATGCCGTGCCGTAAGAGGCTGAACCGACACCTAAAAGCGGTGTAACAAATTGCTTTGTTTCAGATGCAGGTTATCATACGCACATGTCGATTGCGGCCGTTGCAAAGCTGGCGGGGGTGTCGAATGCGACCGTGTCACGCGTTTTGAATCGTCACGGCAGCGTGCACCCGACTACGGTTCGTTTAGTCGAAGAAGCCCTTGCACAAGCGAAGTACGTAGTTCGAGGCCGGAATCGTGTCGGCGCATCGGTGGGAGAGCGCCCGGCATTAACCGCCTTCGCCTTGATCGTGCCGGAAATTGCCAGCGGGCTTTACGGGTCTCTGCAAGAGGGATTGGTTTCTGAAGCCGGGGCGCTGCACCACCAAATCATCCTCTGCAACTCGGATAACAACG
Source organism: Tepidisphaeraceae bacterium (assembly GCA_046593135.1). Lineage (GTDB taxonomy): Bacteria > Planctomycetota > Phycisphaerae > Tepidisphaerales > Tepidisphaeraceae > JBKJRK01. The sequence goes on from JBKJRK010000510.1 coordinate 2,167, forward strand.
TTTACAAGCAAGCCGACGAGGTCCTCCAACTTATCCACAAGCGTGTCGCAGGGGTCGCCTTAGTCACGGCCACGTCTTCTCCGACCCCGATCTACCACATCGAGTTACTTCAACGCTCCGGCATCCCGGTTGTCCTGCTCCATCGCGACGTCCCGGACACGCAGACGCCGGTTATACGGCTGCCCCTGGAGCAGATCGGGTATGAGGCCGGTCGCGCGCTGATTGCGAAGGGCCATCGACGTATCGTCCTGATGTCGGGCGAGGAGTGCGCGTCATCGCACCTTTACGAAGAGGGACTATCTCGCTCTTTGAGCGAAGTCGGTGCCGACCTTCCCGGGCATTTTATTTACCGGTGCAGCGGATGTGTGCCGCTCTCGATCCCTGACAAGGAGAAGTCAATTTTGGACATGCTGCGGCAACTGCAGGCTATGTCCCCGGCCGATCGCCCGACGGCGTTGTTCGCCACGTTCGATTCCATCGCCGAAAGCATCTACATGTGCCTCACCCGCGCCGGCGTGCGAGTTCCCGATGACATGTCGTTGATCGGCTTTGGCAGCCAACAACGGGACGGCGCAATCATCAGCCGGCTCAATTCCGTTGTGGTCGACGAGTTCCGCGTGGGCGTGCAGGCGGCCCAATTCCTCTCCCAGATGGCCCAAGGCATCCGGCCCATCACAAGCCACGAAACGGTCATCATGCCCCTTTCCATCTCGGGCGGCGAAACTTTAGCCCCCGCCGACTAGCGGTGCTGCTGCGCCCGAACACTGATCTTAAAAGCCGCGTCGACAGCACCCGCAAGCAACTTTCGGGATAAAAGAGTTTTGGATTTTGGTAGAGTCTGCCGATCATGCGAACCAGTCGAATTTTATCAAAGGTGCGCGCAGGACAGCCCGCGCTTGCCGTGTGTTTGCACTTGACCGATCCGTCGATCTACGAGCTGACTTCCCTGATGGGGTTTGACGGAATATGGATGGACATGGAGCATCATTTTTACGGCGTGGAAACGGCGGCCGGGTTGATGCGGGCGGCGCGGGTGGGGGGGACTGACGTCGTTGCCCGGCCGGGCAAAGGCGAGTTCATGCGGATGGCGCGAATGCTGGAAGCGGGGGCGACCGGAATCATGTACCCGCGTTGCGACTCGGCCGAGGAGGCGCGGGAGGTCGTCAAGTGGGCCAAGTTTGCACCGCTCGGTAAGCGGGGCTTTGACGGATCGGGTCCGGACGTCCCCTACATGCTCGCGCCGATGGAGAAGTACCTTCGCGACGCGAACGACCAGACGTTTGTGCTGATTCAAGTCGAGGAGCCTCAAGCGGTCGATCAGGCGGACGCCATTGCGGCGACTCCCGGCGTTGACATGCTGATGCTGGGGCCCGCTGACTTTACGGTGCTCACAGGCATTCCAGGACAGTTCTCCCACCCGACCGTGACAGCCGCCATCGAAGCCGTTGCCAAGGCGGCGAAAAACCACGGGAAGCACTGGGCGGCAACCTGTGGGACGCTGGAACAGGCGAAGCGCATGATCGAACTCGGCGCGCGTCTGATTTTCCACGGCTGCGACATCGTGTTCGTCAGGAATGGGCTTGATCAGGTCCGTAATGCGTTCGCCGAAGAACTCGGCATCAAGTTCAACACCGGGCCCGCCGGGGGCAAGAGCTATCTGGAAGCGAAGTAGTCTTGTGGGCATCTGCCATGCTTGATCATCGATGTTGAGGTCCTCGTGCCACGAGAACATGACGACTCCATTTCGAACATGATGACTCCATCTCGCACAATTTCCGAGCTGATGAGCCTGCGCGGCAAGACGGCGTTGATCACCGGCGCCACCGGCTATCTCGGCGCCGCCATGGCGGCCGCACTGGCGGAGGCGGGGGCGTCGGTCGTCGTGAGCAGCCGATCGATCGAAAACGCCAAGGCGGCCGTGGAAAAGTTGCCGCGGGAGCCGGAAGGCGTTCGACACCACGCCGTCGCCCTCGATCAGACCGACGAGGCTTCCGTCCAAGCCGGCTTTGAAGCGGCGGTCGGCAAAACGGGGCAGGTCGACGTCGTCATCAATAACGGTCACGAGCCGCTCGGGGCCGATTGGACGACCGTCACAGGCGAACAGTTCAGCCGTCAGTTGGCCAACGCCACGGGCTACTTCCTCCTCGCGCGTCTTCTGCGTAACCACGCGGTCTTGCGTTCGGCGTCGGCGAGCGTGGTAATGATCGGTTCGATGTACGGGGTTGTCGGCTCGTATCCCGACGCCTACGACGGTATCGGGTCGGCCAGCCCGGTCGCGTACCACGCGCTCAAAGGCGGCATCGTGCACATGACCCGGCACCTCGCCGTGTACTGGGCGAAGGACAAAGTCCGCGTGAACTGCCTAAGCCCGGGTCCGTTTCCTTCGGAAAAAACCTCGCCCGAACTCGTAGCCAGGCTGAAGGGCAAGAGCCCAATGGGCCGGATGGGCCGTCCCGAAGAATTAAAGGGCGCCGTCGTGTTTCTCGCGAGCGATGCGTCAAGTTACATGACCGGGCAAAACCTCGTGATCGACGGCGGATGGACGGCGTGGTGACCATGCGAGAACACGCCGGGCAACCCGAAGCGACCCCCGCACTCGTCGTCGATCTCGACGTCGTCGAACGCAATCTCGCCCGGCTCGCCGGCTATGCGCGCGGCCATGGCATAGGCATCCGCCCGCATACCAAAACGCACAAGATGGCGCGCATGGCCGTGATGCAGATGAAGCACGGTGCGATCGGGCTTACCGCGGCAAAGGTGGGCGAAGCCGAAACGATGGCGACGGCCTCGAACGACCTGCTCGTCGCCTACCCGACGGTCGACGCACACCGCTGCAATCGTCTTGCGACGCTTGCCCAAGAGGCCGTCGTTCGTGTGGCCGCCGACTCGACTCAGGGCATCGACGCGCTGGCGTCGGCGGCGTCGGGCGCCGGCTCTACGGTCGGT
>JBKJRK010000015.1:0-5295 GCA_046593135.1 Tepidisphaeraceae bacterium
CGATCAGTATGACCACATCAATGAGAAACGCCCCCAACCGAATTCCAAATCCCTTGCGTTCCATCAGACACGCTCCTTTCCTTTGGAAGCAGCGTATCGGCAGAGCGTAGTGGATACAAGCAAATACTAAATAAGGGTGCGTGATCACGCGCCGATCGTCCGTGGGTTAGCCGCTGCCCGCAGGGCAGCATCGTGTCGCATGGGCGCGTACTCGTGCACATTCATTTAGTGACGCACCGCGTAGGCGCGGATCGTTGTGGCGGGATTCAGTTGAAATGTTCTTCGGCGCCGTCGGAGCCTTCGCCTTTCCAGGCGTGGAACAGTTTGGCGACTTTGCCGGCGAGGGCGGCGTGGAGCTGGCGGCGGACGGCGAAGTCGCCGGCGCCGGCGGCGACGGGCTGGGGTTGAATTTTTACAGAGACGGGATACCCCCCGGCCGAGTCGAGGGGCCAGAGCACGGCGCCGGCGTCGTCGACGAGGCGCACCCGGGCGTCGGCCTGTCCGCCGAGCATCTCGCTGGCGAGGGCGTGGCTGATGTCGAAGCGTTCGAGGTCGACGTAGATGATCTGCTTGGCGCCCACCGCCCGGCCGATGGCGTCGAGCGGCATCTGCCGGTAGGCGGCCGTGTTCTTCTGCCGCAGCGCGTCGACGTCGGCCTGGTCGACCATCGGCGCGACGTCGTGGAGCGTCAGCTCTTCCGAGAGGTGGCGCGCGATCGCATCGGCCTCGAGCCGGAGGGAGGCGGGGTTGTGGAAATTTTCGACCAGGACAACCGTCCGCGATTTCGCCGGGGCAAACTGCGCCGGGATCGTCGGCTCCGGCCCGATCCGGGATGCGACGACGCCGACGACGTTGCAGCCGGTTGTGAGGAGAGACAAGACGAGAAGAAGAGACAAGGGGACAAGGAGACACGGCGACAAGGCGACAAGGGCGTGGCGTAATCGCGCGCCCATTTTCTCCTTGCCTCCTTGTCCCCTCGTCCCCTTGTCTCTTTTCTTCTGATTCACTGCTCCTCCGCGTGCGGGACGAACCGCTTGGCGATTTCGCTGGAGAGGGCGTCGACGGTGCCGCGGTAGATGACGAAGTCGTTGCCGTTGGGCGTGCCTTCCTCGCGTGACTTGGGCGGGAAGACGACCGAGATTCCGGACTCTTCGTACGCGATCTTCCCCGGCCCGCCGCCCGGCGGGACTTCGACTACTTTCAACGTCGCCGACGCCGTGCCGCGGTACAGTTCGACGGACGCGGGGGAGCGGGTCTGCAAATCTTCAACTTCGACGTACACCACGCGCGTCGCGCCGAACTTTGGCGCGACGTCCACGAGCGGCGTGGCGTCGTACTCCGGATGATTCTCCTGGAACCGCACGACCGACGCCGCGGAATTGGGGAACGTGACGCCGGTTAGTTCTTTGGTCTTCACGTCGCGCGCCTGAAGGAGCTTGGTCTGCAAGCTGCCGGCGAGGTCGAGCCGAAGATCGGGGAAATCGATCAGCGGGCCTTCGCCGGCCCAGGCCATGACGGCGACGGACTGGTTCTGCAACCCTTTGTATTGCGCCGCTATGGTCTGTGGCGGGGCGACCTTTCCAGCCAATACGCCGAGGACGGAGCAGCCGGAGGGACCGAGAAGAAAAATGCAGAATGCAGAATGCAGAATGCAGAATGAGGAACACCGGATAAGCGGCCGCAGCCATCTTTTATTCTGCATTCTGCATTCCTCATTCTGCATTCTGAATTTAGCGCCACCCGTCCATGCCGTTCAGGTGGATCAGAATTTTCCATCCCCAAGCGAGGATGCCCAGGAGCAGCAGGGGGAACAGAGTGTATCGCGCCGGCAGCATTCGCAACAAACGGTGGGCGGGTCGCCCGCTGATCGCGATGTAGAACCCGCCCCAAACGCTTCCCGCGGCGAGCAGGGCGACGGTTGTTCCCATCGGCTGTACGTACAAACTCGCGAGGACGTTGCCGCGGGTTAGCCACGCGAAACTGGTGGTCATGCCACAACTCGGGCAGGGCAGGCCGGTCGTCTGGAGGAAATTGCACGCAGGCAAGCCGAGCGACGCGCGGTGCGTCCCGAAGCCGCTCGGGCTCGGGGTTAACAACGCGGCAAGCACCAGCACCGCCAGGCACCCGCTACCGACCGCCAGCGCTAAGAGCCGTCCGGCCAGCGAGACGGGTTCGGTCACCGGCGAAGCCGCGTAGATGTTGGGCACGACGGACTGCAGATTGGGCAGTCTAGCTTCCAACTGCTCAAGCAACAAACGTTCGCCGAGGCTGTATCAACGGCGTCCGGCGAGTCCGAAATTGCTACGGAGGGGCGCGATTAGCTCTCTCGCGGCGGCTTAGTTTTGATGCCGCAGATGGTTACGCGCAATGCGCATTTCCGCTGAATTTGCCAGAGACGGATCGATGCGTCTCGGCGGTATTGGGTTTGCGTAATCTGACGGCTTGAATCAGGCGAGTCGGCACGGCCTTTTTGTGTCCCGCATTGCTCTGGAAACTTAGTGGAACTGTAGTATAAGTACGGCGCAGGCAGGATAGGAACCCGCCCATCGGGGCTGGGTGCAGACGTCTGTTCGGACGGATCCGGGCATTCAGGGGCATCACCGGCCAGCCATTGGTCGGTGAGTCTCGGGCGCGGCGGCCGTGGCCGTCTTGACCGCATTCAAGGTTTTTCGACTACCACGTAGCTGTCGTCGTCCGCCTGTTTCCTCGCGTGATCCTTGGTGTCGCGCGTCCGTCCGGGCGTTTTGCCGGGCACGCGGCGAAGCCCGAATAGTTGTCCCGCACCAGGTTCGTCGACGCGTCCCAGGCCCGTCGGCATCATCGGAGCACGCGCCCGCAAAGGCGAATATCCGATCGCACAGAAGGAAACGGCGCGATGCGAGTCTTCATGCTCGGCTGGGAATTCCCGCCGTTTATCTCCGGGGGCCTTGGCACGGCGTGCTTCGGGCTCACGAAAAGCCTGAGCGGCATCGGCGTAGACATCATGTTCGTGCTCCCGCGCCCGGTGAGCACGCCTTTCAGCACCCACGTCCGCCTCGTCAGCCCGCGGCCGGGCTCGCCTCTGGCGTTGCCGACCACGGAGTTCCGGCTCGACGAATTTGAGAACGTCAGTTTTCGCACCGTCGACGCCGCCCTCACGAGCCCTTACAACACGCCCGCCGATTTTGTGAAAGACCGCGGCTCCTTTGCCGCGTCCGATACCGACTCGGATGATATTGCCGACGCCCCCCCCGGCACGGCGACCCTCGCTGGCGCCTCGCGCTTCCGCCGCACCGGAAGCAAAACGCCCCCGATCCCCCCCACGCGCGACGTCGCCTCGACGCCTATGCCCGGCTTCCTCAACGCCGCCGCCGGCGCCAACTACGCCGGCGACTTGTTCTCCGAGATCCAGCGCTACGCCGCCCTGGCATCCGAGATCGCGCGGAATGAATCGTTCGACGTGGTTCACGCCCACGACTGGATGACTTTCCCCGCCGGTCTAGCTGTTGCCGGCATCAAGGGCGTTCCGCTCGTGGTCCACGTGCACTCGACCGAATTCGACCGCTCCGGGCTGCACATCGACCAGCGCATCTACGACATCGAACGCCGCGGCATGCACGGCGCGATCAAGGTCATCGCCGTCAGCTCGCTGACGAAAAACGTCATCACCCAGCACTACGGCGTCGACTCGGGCAAGGTCGAGGTCGTCTACAACGCCATCGAGGTCAACGGCTCCTACGACGAAGAAAAATACGCGATCCACAAGGACGAAAAGATCGTCCTGTTCCTCGGCCGCATCACCCAGCAGAAAGGCCCCGAGTATTTCCTCGCCGCGGCCAAGAAGGTGCTGGAGGTGATGGACAACGTAAAGTTCGTCATGGCCGGCTCCGGCGACATGATCCGCCGGACCATCGAAATGGCCGCTTCCATGGGCATCGGCCACAAGGTCCTCTTCACCGGCTTCCTGCGCGGCACCGACGTCGAAAAGGTCTTCAAGATGGCCGACCTCTACGTCATGCCATCCGTCAGCGAACCCTCCGGCATCGCCCCCCTGGAAGCGATGAGCCACGACGTCCCCGTCATCATCTCCAAACAGTCCGGCGTGTCCGAGGTACTCTCCAATGCGTTGAAAGTCGATTTCTGGGACATCAACGAAATGGCCAACAAGATTGTCGCCGTTTTGAGGCACCCGCCCCTTGCGAGCACCATGCGCGAGCACGGAAGTTTCGAGATCCGCCGGATGAGCTGGACGGACGCCGCCAAGGCGTGCGTGAACGTGTATGGGCAGGCGATTGGGGCGATGAGCAACGGCGGGCGGTAATTGTCACTGAAACGTAGTCGGGGACCATCTGGCCAGCCCGACCTCTTTGAAGTCGCCGCGCGGGTTGAAACAGGCCGTTAGGAATACGCGCCACATTCCGGGCAGCGATCGGGTGTGGCGCGAAGGTCGTATCCGCAATATGGACACAGGCCGATTCGACACAATTGTCGTGAGCGAGTCAGGCGCCGGATAAAAGCGAATCCCCAAAAGGCAGGCGGCGCCCCAGTGAGGAAGGCGAGGACCCAGTAGTGTGCGGACACGGACCACGCGGGCACCACGATCGTTTGCGGCTTGCCGTTGATCGCCTGCTCAATCGCCACATCGCCATACCAGCCGGCGATTGAACGGTTTCCCACGCCCCACACTGTCCATGCGCCGCCTTCCACCGAACGGTCACGAGGCCTGGCGCCCGGCGAATCGGGGAAGCCTTGCCCCGAGAGGTTCGGCACGTGTGTGTACCAAGCCCGCCCGTGTGGAGCGGACCACCGCACAGGGGCTTGGTCGCGCCACCCCTTGATGACGACGATAGATGCCGTCGCATTATTTGATATCCCCCAAACGAGCGTGTCGCCGCCGGTGTGATGAAACACGCAATCCACAGACCGCGAGGCGCGGACCCACATCGCAGAGACGGCAATGAACAGCACCATCGACATGGCGCAGAAGGCAGTAAAAGTTCGTCCCAAAACGCGGCGCATCGGGCCATGGTATGACTATGGGAGAATGAGTACCATCTGTACGGGTCGAAAAAAAACTTGACAACGCTAGTTTTGACGTTAGCGTGACTACTTCTGGAGTCTGCTTGTCGCGGTTAAACGTTGTCAGGATGAACGATACCCTTTAAAAAGGAGCAAGCAATGCTTAAGCGGATCGGTTTGGCGTGCGTTGCCGCCGTATTGGCCGCAGTGACGTTCGAGTCTTCGGCCGCCGACGGCTGGTCATTGCTGAGTGATAAGCAAATGGCTGCGACTGTGGGGGCCGCCAGCGGATGTGAA
>JBKJRK010000230.1:0-3438 GCA_046593135.1 Tepidisphaeraceae bacterium
CTCTTTACGGAAGTAGTTCTTGCCGAATTCGATCTGCCGCAGCAGCGTTTCGCCGCCGGGAATGTTGAGATCGGGCATAACGTCCATGCCCAGGACGAGTTGCAGCCGGCCCTCTTTAACGAATTGCTTAAATGCCGGCGCCTCCTCGGGATAGCGTTCCATGAACGGTTTCACATAAGCCACTTGATCGAGCACGAAGCGGTAGTCCGGGTATTTCTTCAGGAGGTTGACGGCCTTCAGGATGTTGGGCAGGCCGATCTTCAAATACTCTTCGCGCGTCTTGAAGACCGCGCCCTCCCAGTGCGTATGCGGAATGATCCAAAACGTTTCCTTCCCCGCCGTGGGCTGCGCCGCCGGGGCTGCGGTAGGCTCTGCAAACAGGCCGGAGGCGATCAAGAGACTGAGAACGCCCGCAACCACTCGCTTGAACTGCATGCAAGACTCCGAATTCGAGATAGATCCAACGAACCGCCGTAGAACCGAGCATCCGCCAAAGCGGTCCCCGGTAGATCAGATACAATCTTACAGGCGAACTGTTTATTTTTCTCGCGCCGCGCGTCCTATACCTGCGGAATCCTTTTCGCATACAACAACCATACCTTTCTGAGCGTAGGGAATTACGGCGAAGACGCGCCCGGGGGACAAACCCGGACGTGTTAGCCCCGGAATCCCAATATGGTTGGATCACCCTGCAACACCGCCGTCCGGAACGTCTTGGTTTTGAGCCTTCTCGTGGGCATCGGCTCGCTCGCCGGTCGCGCCGCCGGTGAGACCAAAGATCATTGGGCCTTTCAACCGCTTCAGAATTCGACTGTTCCTGCAAACCCTACCGGCAACGCGGTAGATGCGTTTGTGTTGGCCAAGCTCGAAGCGCGCGGGCTGCGACTCTCGGTGCCGGCGGACAAGCTCGCGCTCGTCCGCCGGGTGACGTTTGACCTCACCGGCTTGCCGCCGACGCCGCAGGAGGTTGACGCCTTCCTTGCCGACGCCACGACTGACGCGTACGAGAAATTGCTCGACCGGCTGCTGGCCTCGCCGGCGTTCGGGGAGCGGTGGGGGCGGCACTGGCTCGACGCCGCAGGGTACGTGGACGTGTTGGGCGGCGACGGCGACGCGGCCATCGTGAAAGTCGGCGACGGCAAGTGGCGCTACCGCGACTGGGTCGTGAAGGCGTTCAACGACGACAAGCCCTACGACCGCTTCCTGCTCGAGCAAATCGCGGGCGATGAGCTGGTCGACTGGCGCACCGCGACCACGTTCACGCCCGAAACCGTCGAGTGGTTGACCGCGACCGGCTTCCTCCGCGTCGCGGCGGACGACTCCGACGAGACGGAACTCAACACGCCCGTTGTCCGCCACGGCGTGCTCCAACGCACAATCGAGACGGTCGCGAACAACGTGTTGGCCCTGACGGTCAACTGCGCCAAATGCCACGACCACAAGTACGACCCGATCTCCCAACGCGATTATTACCGGCTGGCCGCCGTGTTCAGCCCCGCATTCAGCCCCGACACCTGGCTCCAGCCGGCGCAGCGGAGAATTGCGGACGTGTCGGCCACGCAGGAGGCGGAAATCAACGGGCACAATGCGGAGGTCGACCGCCAAGTGGCCGAGCTTCGCGCCAAGCAAGCCGCCCTGCGCCAAACGCACGAGCAAGAACTATTCGACGCTAAGCTGGCTGCGGCCGTGCCCGAGGCGTCGCGCGCGGCGGTTAAAGCAGCGATCCTGAACGCGGCCGACAAGCGCGACGACGCCCAGAAGCAGCTCGTCGCGACGCACGAAGCGGCGTTGAAGGTAACGCCCGAGGAAGTGACGGCGGCGCTGAGCGAAATCGACCGACACACGATCGCGTCATTGGAACAGCAAGCCGGCGCGCTGACGTCTACGAAGCGCCCCGCGCCTGGTTCGTTGCAGGCCGTTTACGACGCCGGACCGCCGACCCCTATGCACCTGCTCAAGCGCGGCGACCACACGACTCCGGGTCAAGAAGTTTCGCCGGGCATACTGACAGTGCTCTCGCCGTCACCCGACGCGGCAACCCTCGCCGACGCGCCCCCCTACGCCGGCACGAGCGGCCGGCGCCTCGCGCTGGCGCGGCGGCTGACCGATACAAAGACCCCGGCCGGGGCGTTGGTCGCGCGCGTGCGGGTCAACCGGATCTGGCATCACCTGTTCGGCCGGGGGATCGTGGCGACGGATGACAATTTCGGCACCCAGGGCACGCCGCCCACTCACCCCGAGTTGCTCGACTGGCTCGCTACCCGCTTTGCATCCGGCGACTGGCGGCTCAAGCCGTTTCTGCGATTGTTGATGACCAGCGCGACGTACCGCCAGACTTCGGCGAGTCCAGTCGAGCCGGCGTCCGCCGCTGATCCTGTGAAAACCGGGAGTGTCGCATCGGGGAATCCCGCTTCGATCGACCCGGCTTCAATCGACCCGGCCAACGACCTGCTCTGGCGCATGCGACTGCGGCGGCTGGAGTCCGAAGCCGTCCGCGACACGATCCTCGCCGTCAGCGCTAAACTCGACCGCACCCCCGGCGGCCCGCCCATCCTCACCGCCGCACAACCCGACGGCTCCATCACCCTCAAGGAAGACTCCCTCCCCACGCCAACCGCCAAGTGGCGACGCAGCCTCTACCTTTTGGCACGGCGCAACTACCACCCGTCGGTGCTCGGCGTCTTTGACCAACCGGTCCTTGCGACGAACTGCACCGCGCGCCAGTCGTCCGCCGTCGTCACGCAATCCTTGACGATGCTCAACGACGCCTTCGTCCTCGAGCAAGCCGACGCCTTCGCCGAGCGCGTCCTCGCCGAGTCGGGCGGGGGCGGGAGCGACCCCGGCAACGCAATCGACCTCGCCTTCCGCCTCGCGCTCACCCGCCCGCCAACGCCGGAGGAGCAGCAATGGAGTGCCGAATTGCTCCACCGCCAGCAGGATCGCGCCCGCGCCGGCGGAGCTGGCGCCGAAGACGCCCGCCGGCAGTCGTTTGCACAGCTCTGTCACGTCCTGCTCAACAGCAGCGAGTTTCTCTACGTCCCGTGACGGCCTGCGCGAAGGCCTTCACGCTAGCGGCGCAATCCGCGTCAAAGACGCGGTACATTTATCGTATGGATGAGTTGTCCGATCACGTGCGGCGGGCGGTTCGGGAGGAACGTTATCCCCTTCAGCGACCACGCCGACAATATGCTCCGTGAACGAGGCGTCATTCATTGGCAAATCGCGCAGGGTGTTGAGCACGCACGCCCCTCAGCGAAATAATACCGGTCGTGATTAATCCTCGTGCGAGTTCAGGGTCGCTGAAGCGGCCCTGCCGGCTGGAAAAATTGAGACCTGACGCGCACGGATTAATCCCGATCCGTATAAGTCATACCGCCACGCGCGGATTTGCCGCTCCGCATTCTGGGCAGCGGCCGGGGCTGGCGCGGAGGTCGTAGC
>JBKJRK010000430.1:0-5289 GCA_046593135.1 Tepidisphaeraceae bacterium
ATGTCGTCTTCGAGAGGCCGGCGGACGACGTCCAAAGCAGACGTGCCGGCGGGAACGTTAGATTCATACCAGGCAAGAGTCGTTTCATCGCCAAGGTACCCACAAAATAAGGCGTCGCGCGTCATGAGCGACCACTGCGGACGCAGCGGCGTGCCCAGGATGGCCGTGAGCTTGGACGGGTCGGGCGCGTGGCGGGCGAGTAGGGTTCCTTCGGGCCGGCGATGCGTGCGCGTCGTCAGCGTCACGGTTCGGCCGAAGATTCCGAAACTGCCTACAAGGAATTTGGTGAGGTCGTAGCCGGCGACATTCTTCACCGTTCGCCCGCCGGCGGTGACGAGCTCGCCCTTGCCATCAACCAGCCGGCCGTTGATGAACTGCGCGCCCAGCAGAAGGTCGCGCCACCCGCCAAACCCGAGGCGGAGCGGGCCGGTGGAGTTGGATTCCAGGAGGGCGCCGAGGGTGGCGTCGGGGCTGCCGTCGATCGGCAGCCACTGGTCGATTTCGTTCAACCTCTCCTGGGCGACGCGCAGCGTGCAATCCGCCGAGAAAATCGCCGTCATGTCTCGTTCGAGCAACTCGACGCCGCCGGGCGGAACGAACGGGTCGCGTGACTGGCGATAAACGACTTCCGACATGCGGGGGATGATACGGTAGGAGTGCCACACTGCCCAATTAGCCGCCGGCTTGCCGGCGGAAAACTACCACCGATTTTGAACGCTCCACCCGTACGGCGCCCGCGGCAACCCTCGTCGCTCGTTGTGAGCTTCGATGTACCGCGCGACCGGCTCAACGGAACGCCGGTCGAAAAGGAAAACCTTCCAATAGCCTGCCGTCCATGTCCGCCGTCGCTCGTGCTCTGAGCCTTGGGCGATGACCGCCGAACTTGTCCGTCCTTTGAGCCGGCCGACCACGCGGTTGATAGGTTCTTCTAGCGCACCAAGCAGGATGTGCACGTGGGTACGTTCTATTGCTGCGGCGAGAACGCTTGCTCCGTGCTCCATCTGGTTCTGTAAAGTGTCGCCAATCGTATTCGCGACAACAGCCTGCTCCTCCGGCGTCAGAATCTTCGGCGGTTCTTTGGCAAGTTCGGTTGCGTGGCATAGCGTCGTTGAGTCGGGCAAGTTCAGCTGGTGGCCTTGTTCGGTGAGATGAGCGTAGAAGTCGAACAGAGGTGACCAGTGGCCGCGAGGATCGCCGGGAGACCCCGTCTTGTAGGTCGTCCAGATGACGTGGATGGGGCAGGTGTGCATCTTCGTGGGCAAGAGTGGAACCGCCGGCAAGCCGGCGGCTAATTGGGCGAAACGGTTACCACCGTTTCGCCTGACTCGCCACTTTCATGGGCAATCCGAACAAATCGATGAACCCACGGGCGGCGGTGACGTCGTAGCCTTCCATGCTGAAGCTGGCGAGTTGGGGGTCGTACAGCGTGTGCGGGCTCTTCGCGCCGATCTGCATCGCCCGGCCTTTGTAGAGGCGCACCTTCGCGGCGCCGGTGACGGTGGCGTTGGTGTGGTCGACGAACGTTTGCAGCGCTTCGCGGAGCGGGTGGAACCACTGGCCGTTGTAGACGAGTTCGGCGTAGCGTTGGGCGACGAGCAGCTTGTAGTGGAAGGTGTCGCGCTCGATCGTGATTTGCTCGAGCGCTTTGTGGGCTTCGTACAGGATGGTGCCGCCCGGCGTCTCGTAGACGCCGCGGGATTTCATGCCGACCAGCCGATTTTCCGCGAGCACGGTGACGCCGACGCCGTGCTTGCCGCCGATCTTGTTCAGCTCCGCAATGATCTCGTGAGCGGCGAGCTTCTTACCGTTTACAGCAATCGGGTTGCCGCGCTCGAACTCGACCTCGACGGTCTCGGCTTGGTCAGGCGCCTTTTCGGGCGGCACGACCATTGTCAGGCAAGCTTCCCAATTCGGCTCGGCGTCCGGGTGCTCGATCTCGGCGCCTTCGTGGGAAATGTGCCAGAGGTTGCGATCCTGGCTGTAAATCTTTTTCTTCGAGACCGGAATCGGGATGCCGTGTTTCTGGGCGTAGTCGATCGCCGACTCTCGGTCGCGAAGCTCAAACTTCGTGTCTTTCCAGGGGGCGATGATCTTGAGCTTGGGGTCGAGCGCCATGTAGGTCAGCTCGAAGCGGACCTGGTCGTTGCCCTTGCCTGTCGCGCCGTGGCCGACGGCGTCGGCGCCGGTCTTGTGGGCGGCTTCGACTTGCTTCGCCGCGATGAGCGGGCGGGCGATTGAAGTCCCGAGCAGATAATCCTGCTCGTAAATCGCGTGGGCGCGGAGCATCGGCCAGCAGTACTTCTCGGCAAACTCCTGGCGGAGGTCTTCGACGATTACCTCGTCGGCGCCGGACTTGTAGGCCTTATCCTCGATGCCCTTTAGCTCATCCCCTTGCCCGAGCTCGGCGGCGTATGCGACGAGCTTGACGCCGGGGTAGCGTTCTTTCAGCCACGGGAGAATGACGGACGTATCAAGCCCGCCGGAGTAGGCGAGGACGATTTTTTTTGGTGCCGGACCCTCAGAGGCGGTCATGGTCTTTCCCTCGGTGGCTCAGTGTAGGGACAGCAGGCGAAAATTCGCACGTAAACTCTTGGACGCGTGTCGCGGCCCGACGCATGTCCCAAAGTAGCTTTGCCGCCTCAAGCCGCATAAAGCACTCTGCGTTGGGTGTTGATCTTGCGAAGGAAATAGGGATTTTCAATGGCCGTGGAATCGACGATGTCGACCTTCCGTCCGAAGAGCGATTCAAGGCCTTCCATCAATTCAAAGAAGCGGTCCGCTAGGCCGACGGAAGAATAGTCTTCGAATTCGTAAAGGAAGTCGAAGTCGCTTCGTTCCGGATCGAAGTCGGTCGTTGTAGCCGATCCGAAAATTTCAAGCTTGCGTACGTGCAACCGTTGGCACAGCGCGCGGAGCGCTTCGGCGTGCTCGGCGAGGATGGCGTCCGCGGCGCTCATGGAATGTTCCGATGATAACGGAGGATCGTACCGCGTTGAAGGGACGCACGGTTAAAGCGGAGAATGTTGGCCGCTAGAGCAGTAGACTTTTCGTGTAAGCCGGCGAGCAAGCTCGCCGGGCACACGAAAAGGCGCACGGCGCTAAATCGCCGCGGGATTCGAGGCCGGCGGCAGCTGTTGGGCGGGGTGCACGCCATGGCTGGCGGCGAGTTCTTTGTGCAAGACGTGCTTGGCCAGCTCGAGCCGTTGCATGACGGCGTCCATGTCCGCCGGGCGTTTCCGCGGGCTGGTGGCGACGCATTCCATGACGAGGTTCGACAACGCCGGGGGCACGCGCGGATTAAGTTGCTGTGGCGTGTCGATCGTCGAGTCGAGCAGGAAGCTGTTCTCGCCCTTTTTGTTGACCGTGTAGAGCGTCGGGATCGTGCGCCCGGTGAGCGTCCAGTAGATCGTCGCACCCAGGTTGAAAACGTCGGTCTGCACCGTGATCGGGCGGCGGGCGACCTGCTCGGGTGAGATATAGTCCGGCGTCCCTTGGATGCGCTCTTTGATCAAGCCCAGCCGGCAGCTTTGGCCGAAGTCAATCACCTTCACACCGCCGGACTCGCCGCGGAGAATGTTGTTGGGTTTGAGGTCGGCGTGGACGTATCCCAACTGGTGCAGCGATTTCAGGCCTTCGCACGTCTGGAGAAACGTTTCAACGGTGTCGAGAAGTGTCGAAGGGGGACGCACGTCGAGCGTGCGACCTTCGAACAGTTCCATGACCAAATACGCCTCGGCTACCTTCAAGAGCAACGTCTTGTTGATTTTCAGCTCAAAGGACCGACGTAAGTTGGGGTGGTTGAACTGTTTGCTGATCTCGAACTCGTTCTCGATCTGCTGGACAAAGCGGATGTCCTTAGGGTCTATACGCTTGACGTGCTTCAAGGCAAACTGCCGCCCCGTTGCCGGATCGCTCACGCGATAGATGGTACTCTTCGCACCCTCTCCGAGCACATCAATGACGTCATAGTGGAGAAGTTTTTCGGCCATGAAACCAGCTTCCACCTCTGTACTGTCCTCCCCGACCCGGCCGGTGGAACTCAGGCGGGCATTTTGACTAACTGACGCGGCGGAATATTAAAGGATTTCGAATGATGGACCGCCACGTCCGACGTCAAAAGGACACCATTGCAAACTTCGTTAAGTCGTCCGTCGAACGACTCATCAATTCGACGTTCGGATCTCCCGTCTATTGCCCAGACGCGAGGAATCGTCGCCCCGCCCAAACCGTATAGGCGCTTGTGAGGTTAGAGGAAACCAAGGCCGATAGCAAGACAATCTTGGTCTTACGCGAAGAGCGGAGAGCACCAAAATGTGGCTTTAGCAGCGTGCTTTACGGGAGAAGCTGGCTGCGGAAAGATGTGGTAGGGAAGTACCGTCCCACGTAGGCGGCGTCAGGCTTGCCTTCGAGCAGGCGGACGTTGCCGGCGGGGATAACGCAGCGATCCTGAAGGGCGGCGACGAGTTGGGTCAGCCGGAGCATTTGGGTCGGCGTCGGCCGGGCGCGGTCAAAATCGCCGATCAGGCAGATGCTGACGCATGACGGGTCAATGGATGCCAGTCCCTCAACCCGGCCGGCGGGCTTCTGACGCTGCCAGCGCTGGGCAATCTGGATTTCCCCGTCCCCACAGCCGTCGCCGTTGCCGATCACAAAATGATCGCCGAGGCCTTCCGACGACTCCCCAAGCGTCGCGGCACTCCCGGCGTCCGTCTTACTCTGGTGAACGTAAACGTACTGCCAACTGCCTTTTTGAGGAGGCACCGGCGTGTTAAAGACAGAATCCAGCGACTCCGGCGTCCCCACCGCAAACAAGCTGCTCGCCGCCCCAGGCGTCAGCGGGGCCGGCGCCAGCGCCAACAGCAACGCGCTCGTCGCCGTCATAACCGCCAAAAGCGCGGCAAATACCAGAACCCTCCGCTGCGATCCCTGCTGCGAAGCGCCTGCCCTAACTTTACGTATTTGTTTCGCCACTGTGCTGATGCCGGTAAAACGTTGCTTTTCAGTTCGGGGCTCACGTCCGATAAAAACACCCCGACCACATCTCCTAATTCATCATCGGCTGATCGCCACGATGCCTTTGGAAAATTCCGGCCCGACTTTTTGCCGCGTATGCCCGACCTTCGTCACACGCGTGTAACTTAACAAGATCCGCGCGCGCGGGATAGAGATGGGCAAACCGTTATCCGCGACGAATATTCACCTTGGAGACGTGCTCGGACAGCAGGGCGCGGACGCGTATAGGGTCATAATTTGCCGCCGCTGGCACATGCAGGACGGCGACGCCTGCCG
>JBKJRK010000534.1:0-3937 GCA_046593135.1 Tepidisphaeraceae bacterium
GACCTGCTGCGAGAGAAAGTTGCACGGCTGGTCGACTTGCGCATCGGCAACCGCGAGGCACGCCTCAAGCGGCTGAATGAAACACTGGACGCCGAGCGAAAAAAGCTTGAAAAAGAAAAAAGCAACCGGGAAGCCGCTATCGAACGAAAGTACGAAGCGATTCTCAACCGCCAGCTAGATCCCGGCATTCTCGGACCGGGTGGCCGGCCGCCCGGGCGTAACGACGGCCCGCCGCGGTTAGCCCCGCCGCCACGCCCCGGCGACGCCCCGGAAGACCGGCACCCCGTGCGTCCGCCCCCGCCTCGCGCAGGCCCGCCCGGAGAAAAGCCGCAGCGCGAGGATTCAAGCGAAGGTCCGCCGCCGGAAGAGCAGCGCCCTCCCGCACCCGAGTAATGCGAATCCGGGTTGAAACTCCTGCGTTGCGTCACGCGATCTACGACTTTCAGTGAGCGATTTCTCGTCTCGCGCAGCGCGCGCGAGAATCAAATTCGATCCGCGTAACCGCCACACATTGAATGACACAAGGCCGTCCCCTCCGGGACGGCCTTGGCGCTTCCATGCATTATTTTTAGAAGGCGATGTCGAAAACTGCCCGTTTATCAGCAGGAGGGGCGTCGCAACTCGACAATATCAATATTAGTATACGACGGCCATCGCGTCTTCAACCGATTCGATGACCTGGCGGACGTGGAACGGCTTGCGGAGGAACCCGTCGAAGCCTTGCGCCATCAGGCCCTGCGCCTCGGGCTCCGTCAACTTGCCGCTCATGGCGATGACCTTGGTGAGCTGGAGGTCCGGGCTCTTTTTCACATGCTTGGCGACCTCGGGGGCGTCGATGTCGCGGAGGTGCATGTCCAGCAGAATGACGTGCGGGCGGAACTTCTCGGCAATTACGCCGGCCGCGAACCCGCCGCGGGCGATTTCCACCTCGTACTTGGCTTCGCCCTCGAGGATCTTCTCGAGTACTTCAACGATGTCCTGCTCTTCGTCGACGATCAGCACCCGCGTCGAGCCGGTCATCAGCCCGTTGAGCGGCATGCCGTGCAGCTTCATGAAGCGGATGAGCTGGTTCAGCGGTATGCGGCGGTCTTTGCTCCCGGGAATGCGGTAGCCGTGCAACGCGCCGGAATCGAACCACTTGCTCACGGTTCGCGGGGCGACGTTGCAGATCTTGGCCACTTCGCCGGTGGTAAGGACGTCTTTGACTTTCGTGGTCGTGCTCATGTGCATTTTCTCCCTGAGGCGTTCCGCATTCGGCCGCGTGAACCCTCTCGCCACCCCCGACCAAAGCGGCGGGCATGTGACACAGCTAATATCGTCTTGACGGCTGGAAGCTTTAGAACGAGTAGGCGGCGCGGGAAAATAACGCCGGTAAATCTGCCGGGCTTGGGCTTATTGGACGTGCAACTTCGCTCTTGGACCCTAAGTAGGAGTCGTAAATGAGCTTGGCCACGTCCTTCTGGACTGATAATCCAACGCGCCACTTTGTAATAGATGCTACTGTGGGCGAACGCTACTGGAGAACGGCGCAGAGGCCGGTAAGGGCCGGTAACGACGTGCAGGGTTTGCGGCGACTTCTGGGCTGTCCACATTAACCGTGCAGCGTTACGCGATGCGCGTGAACCCGCTGTGCTTCACCGGGCCGCCGATGCGTTCGCGCACGTCGCCGTCGCGGATCGCCTCGGCGATCTCGGACAGGGTCGTGTCGGCGGCGGCGAGGTACGCGTCGACGTGCCGTGGCTCGTGCATGAGGCTCGGGTAGAACCCGCCGGCGGCGAGGAATCCGCTGCGGAGCATGCGTACCGTGAACAGCGTCTGGATCGCCGCGGCTTCGGGGTGCGCGAACTCGAGGATCGTGATCGCCGGATGGCCTTTCACATTAAGGGGCACGCCGTGAAAGAGGCCAAGCTTAACCAGCCCGTCGCGGAAGCGGTTGCCGATGTCGGCGAGGTGGGCCGGCAGGTCGACGCTGGCCATTTTTTTCAGGGTCGCCAGCCCCGCGGCGAAGCCGAGGCCTTCGGTCCAGAGCGTGCTGGAGACGAACGACTCCTGAGCGGCCTGCATCACGTCGGCAGTTCCGATGACGGCGGCGATGGGGACGCCGTTGCCGAGGGCTTTTGCGAAGACGGCGACGTCGGGGGATATGCCGTAGCGCAAGTGAGCGCCGCCGCGGTGCAGCCGGAAGCCGGTGGTGATCTCGTCGAAGATCAGCGGCACGCCGGTGCGGTCGGCCAACTCGCGGGCGCCTTCGAGGAAGCCGGGCGCGGGCTCAAACGTGCGCGTCGGTTCCATCACGATGGCGGCCAGTTCCGGGCCGTGGCGTTGCACGATCGCGTGGAGTTCGCCGAGCTTGTTGTAGGTGAACGGAAGGGCGGTGCCCGACAGCGCCGCGGGCACGCCGGACGGGTCGAGCCCGGCAAAGAGGTGACCGCCGAGTTTGTCGCCCGGCTGCGCGTCGGCGGAGACGTTGGCCGCGAGGTACCAGTCGTGCCAGCCGTGGTAGCCGCAAAACGCAACGAGGTGTTTTCGCGTCCGCGCCCGGGCGATGCGGACGGCGACCGTCATGGCCTCGCCGCCGGTGCGCGCGAAACGGGCCATCGCCGCCCACGGGTGCAGTTCGATCAGCGCCCGGGCGAGGGCCGGCTCGTCGGGGCTGTTCAGCGTACACGTCGAGCCGAGCGTGAGGCGCCGGGCGACGGCTGCGTTGACGTCGGGGTCCGAGTAGCCGAGCAGGCAGGTGCCGACGCCCATCGTCGTCATGTCAATGAAACGGCGCCCGTCGACGTCGGTCACTTCCACGCCGTTTGCTTCGGTGAAATACGCCGGCCACTGCCCGGGCGCGAACATTTCCGGCCGCTTGCTGAGCAGTTGCGTTCCGCCCGGCAAGATCGACTTGGCCTCGGCGTACATCCGCTGGCCGCCGGCGCCGTCGGACGGTTTAGAGATGCCGAGCACGTCAAGGGCGTTGGTGCAGAAGATCCGCTCGACGTCCGAATCACTGAGTCCGAGGTGCCGGCAAGCCTGACGCAGTGCGAGCAGAGACTCGATGCCGACGAGCGTCGGCTCCGAGGTGCCGGCGGCCTTCCAGTCGACGTTGTGCTCGTAGTACCACGCGAACCCGTCGCCCAGGCTTGATGCGCGCCCGCGGAGGTTGCCGATCGGAAAATCGGTGCCGAACATCAGCCGCCCCGCCCCGAACTGCCGAACGATCGCTTCAAATGCGCCGGGCTCGCAAATGGCAGACGTGTCGAAGAAGACGTTTTCCAGGCCTGCCAGCGAGCCGATTCCATCGACGGTATGGTCTGCGCAAAAACCACGCCCCGCGTGGGCGAGGATCAGTCGAGCGCTGCCGAATGTCCGCAGCAATTCGCGCAGCCCGGCCTGATTGGCAACGTCCGACAGCGCTCGCGGCTTGACGATGTGCAACATGATCGCGAGCCCCCGGCGGTGGGCAATTTCCCAAGCCCAGCGCGGCAGATACTCTTCTAACTCGGCGTTGGTCGTATCAGGGCGGGCCGCGAACGAGTGATACACCTTGAACCCGGCGAATTGCCGCTCGTCGATCGCCCGCTCGACGTCAGCCGGTGAATCCGTCGGGCGGATGAGCATGAGCGCGCGGCTGCCGGCCCGGCCCTTCACTTCGCGCGCCACGAACGCGTTGGTGGCCGCAGTGTCAACGTGTCGGGACGACGGCAGGCCGAAAAAAAGGCCGTCGCTCGGGCAGCGGTCGCCCATCCATTCGGCACTCTTTTTTCGATAGACGCCGTAGCCGACTTCGTCCTCTGCGGCCTCGAAGTCCTGCGGCTGAAACAAGCCGGATGTCGACAGCGTGTACAGGTGGGCGTGGGCGTCAAAAGCCCCCGGCGGGACGAAGGCGCGAAGGTGACGCGCGAACAACTCGACGTCTTGCGGCGTGACATGGTATACCATCGGACGG
>JBKJRK010000457.1:0-15897 GCA_046593135.1 Tepidisphaeraceae bacterium
GGGTCGTCTGGTTCTTCATCGCGTACGTGACGCGCTTTGTTGTCAACCTGCTGGTCGAACCGCAGATCAACCCCATCAAACATTTCCCCGTCGTGACGGTGTCACACAAGATCATCATTCCCACCGCTTACCCGATGGCCCGGGCGTTGGAGACGCTCGGCATCGAGAGCGTGCGCGCGGGCACGCTGGCCGGCACCATCGTGACCTGCATCCCCGGGGTGTTCGGGTTCCTGGCGTGGGAACTGAAAGAAAATTGGAAGCTCTACCGCCGCAACCGCCCCCAGACGCTCCGCCCCGTCCGTGTCGGCTCGCACGGTGAAACGCTCGCCCAGTTGCTTCGCCCCGGATTTCATTCCGGCACGCTCCCTAAGCTGTTCGCCCGCGTGCGCAAGTCCGCCAAGCGGTCCGCCGCCGCCACGCCACCCGGCGGGCGCGAGCGTGATCGGGAAACGGCGCACCACGTTCAGGAGGACGTCCGCGCGTTCGTCGAGCGGGAATTCGCCAACCGCCTGAACCGCCATGCCCTTTGGGCTCCGACGCCTGTTTCCGCCGGCGAAATCGAGCTGGCCGTCACGCGAATACGCATCGAGCTGCGGTGCCCGGCTCTCGGCGGCGAGCCGGCATTGCTGGCCTTCGAGCAGCGTGACGGGATGATCCTCGCATCCATCGACCGCGCCGGCTGGATGACTTCGTTGCCGGCCGCCCAAAGTGAGCTACTGCGCGTCGGCCTCATCGGCCTTTACAAGCTCGCGGCAGTGGACGTCGTCGCCGAACACGTCCGAGCCGCTTTCGCGCCCTCGCCCGTGCATTTCGATGTTCGCGGGCGAAAACTGATCGTCTGGACGGACGACGGATTCGAGCGTGAAACGGCCTACGACCCGTTCGATCCGAACGACCACAACGCCCGGCAACTGTTGTTCCGCCGCTACGAAGTGTCTTGGCCGCTATGGCGTCGCGTGTGGGATGCGAATGGACCAACCGAAGTAATAGAACTTTCCCGGCAAATCGCGGCGGACGTTGAAATACTCCCCGCCGACTGCCTCGAACGGGCGGACCGCACCGCCCCGGCGATCAGCGAACAAGCTGTGTCCGGCGCGGGCGTCGCCACTCCCGCCTTTCAAACCTTGTGAAGCGATGTGAACCGGCGCTCGTCGCACCGTACAATAAACCAACATGGACATCGTCACCGCCATCACCGGGGCCAGCGGCGCGCTTTACGCCCAGCGGTTTATCCAGGGCCTCGTCGCCGGCGGGGTGAACACCCACCTCGTTGTTTCACCTTTGGGGCGAAGGCTGCTGCACGACGAGTTGGGGATGGAAACGGTCGATCTCGACGCCTTGGCGGGGACGACGAACCATCGGATTACGTATTACAACTACAACGACGTCGGGGCCAAGCTGGCGAGCGGGTCGTTCCTGCACGACGGGATGGTGATCGTCCCCTGCTCGAGCAACACGCTCGCCGAAGTCGCCCACGGCCTCGGCGACAACCTCATCTCCCGCGCCGCCGCCGTGACGCTCAAGGAACGCCGCAAGCTCGTGCTCGTGCATCGTGAAATGCCCCTGTCGCCCATCGACGTCAACAACTACAAATTACTCACCGAAGCCGGCGTCGTCCTCGCGCCGGCCAACCCCGGGTTCTATTTGAACCCGACGACCGTCGGCGAAGTCATCGATTTCGTCGCAGGCAAGTTGCTCGATCTCGTCGGCGTGAAACACGCCTTTGACACCCGTTGGGATCCAAAGAACGTCAGGCCGCCGAGCACCATCGCGTGATGACCAACGCCACTACAGTCGACCCGCCGTCCAGTTGCGGCGCGCTAGGGCAATGGTCCACATTCGCCCAAGACATCAAGATCAGCCACACGATCTTCGCGATGCCTTGGGCGGTGCTCGGCGCCTTTCTAGCCGCGGGCGGGATCCCGCGGGCTGGGCAACTGGCGCTCATCGTCGTTTGCATGATCACCGCGCGTACCGTCGCGATGGCGGCCAATCGACTGCTCGACGCGGAACTGGACAAGCTGAACCCCCGCACCGCCCGCCGGGCGATTCCAAGTGAAATGCTGTCGCGCGGATTCTACGGGATGACGCTGCTGGCCTGCGCCATTGCCTTCGTCGCCGCGACGGCGGTATTCTGGCTCGTGTACCGGAACGTCTGGCCGCTGGCGCTGTCGGTGCCGGTGCTGCTGTTTCTCGGCGGATATCCGCTGCTTAAGCGGTTTACCAGGCTCTGTCATTATTACCTCGGCGCCGCACTGGCCCTCGCGCCGGCGTGTGCGTGGATCGCAATCAGCGGGTCGATCGCACCGCCGCCGCTGTGGATGGCGGCGGCGGTCCTGTGCTGGACGGCGGGATTCGACATCATTTACGCCTGCCTGGACTACGATAGCGACCGCGCGACCGGCGTATTCTCCGTCCCGGCTCGGTTGGGCATTAGCCCGGCGCTTTGTGTCGCGCGGCTTACACATGTTCTCTGCATTGCGATGCTCGTCGCACTCGGGCTCTCATCCCCCCTGTTCGGGTCGCTCTATTGGATCGGCGTCGCCGTCGCCTCGCTGCTGTTGATGATCGAGCACTCGATCGTGAAGCCGACCGATTTATCGAAGGTCGGACTGGCCTTCTTCACCATCAACGGCGTCATCAGCCTGCTCCTGGGCGTGCTGGGCATCCTGGACATTTTTTTCTGACATCGCGGCGCGGTCCGGACCGATAAGACCCGATGCCCCGCGTGTCGCTGCCGGCCGCTGCGGGCACCCTATGAAACAGTCGCCCCGCTCACCTGATGCCGCACGCAAAGACGCCCCACGCGCTGCCGGCACGGGGCGTTTGCGCAGCCGGGTACTGGTCGCCGAGGCGTCGCCGGACGGGCGCGAGGCGTTAAGCCGGCTGTTCCGGGCTGAGGGATTCTCGGTCGTCGAATGCGCCAATGCCTCCGACGTGATCCCGTTTGCCAAGAAGCATCAGCCGGACGTCGTGTTTCTAGACGTCGGCTTGAAGCGGGTGGATGCGGGGGAATGCGTGCGCGTCCTGGAACGATTTGCCGACACGCGCTCGGTCGTCGTCGTGTTGATCTGCCCGCGCGACATCGACGCCAACAAGTTGGCCCGGCTCGAAGCGACCGGCGCGTTACTCGTGCTGGTGAAACCGCTCACGCGCGCCGGGCTGATACAGGCATTTCAGCAAGCCCTGGCTGAATCCCACGAGCGGAAATCCACGTTAGAAACGCCGGCAAAGCGAACGACGCAGACGACGCGACACGTCGAATCCAACAATTCTCTGCTCGTCCGCCGGCTGCTTTGCCCGTTCCACGAGACGCCGGTCGCGGTGGATCACTACGTTCTGCGGACGGGCAAAATCCAGACCGACACGAACTTCTTCGACCTCCCCATTTACAAATCCGCCGTCGCCGGTGCTGATTACGTTGATTACAACCTCCTGGGCGTGGCGGTTTGTCCGCGCTGCCTGTTTGCGTCTAACCACCCCGGCTACTTCACCGATCCGGCAAACGGCAAGGACAAATCGCACGCGCATTCCGCCGCCACCCGCACGGCAATCGCCCGTACGGCGGGCGGACGGCTGCAAATGGCGGGCGAGTTATCGAAGGACTTTTTCACCGAATCCCGCTCCCTCGTCAGTGCGCTGACGTCGTACGAACTGGCGGTGCATGCCGGCAAAACACTGCTCGACTGCAATCCCGAAGTGCCGTCTATCGAGCTACTGCGCCTTGGCAACTATCACCTGCGTCTGGCACATCTCCACGACGTCGCCGGGTCGGGAGACAAGGTCCGTGGGAGCCACTTCGACGCGGCGTCCGATTGGCTCCGCCGGGCGTTCACCGTCCTCGAGGGCGCCCACCTCTACAAGACGATCTACCAACTCGTCGCCGTCAGCGTCTCGTTCGGCGACGACCGCTCGGCCCACAGATACCTCACACGCCTCTCTGGGCTCGAACGCGAGCCGGCGGGAGTCTGCCAAGATCCTGGGAGCCTCGACCACTATCTCGCCCGCTGCAGTCGTGCGTGGGAAGGCCGCGCCGATCACCGCTTCCCGTGGGTAAATAACGCCTTGGGCGACGCACCAGACGTGGCCGTCGCGGCGTAATCACTCACGCGTTACTGCTCCATTTCTCTGCCCGTTTTATAATGGCGGCGGCGTTTCCGCGCGGCGATCATTCTCCGGAACTTTTACCGGAGAACTATTATGGGCTGGGGACGCTTTCTCTTACTCGGCAATCTCGGGCAGCAATTGGACCTTGGCGACCAACAGCGGACGCTCGACGATCTCCGCTACAACCTCGAAGGCCAGCATCGCCGCGACCTGAAGCAGGATGAACAGATCCGTGACCTCTTGCAGGAGAACGTCGAACTGAAGCTGACGATCAACCGGCTCGCCAGCCTGCTCGTTCAACGCGGCGTCATTACCGCCGGGGATGTGACGAAGATCGCCGGCGAGTTGGAGCAGGCCGAAGGGGCCGGCCGCGATTCACCAGGGCAACAGAGGTTTCAAAACCCCCGAAATCCGTAGAACCCTTCGTTCCGTGCACTTATACTGCCGCAACGATGTCCACCGCCTCCGTTCGCGTCTCCGACCCCGCGCTTCTGCCCGTCGCGGAGAAGGTGCAAAACGGCGAACCGCTGTCGCAAGCGGACGGCGTAACGCTTTACGCCACGCGCGACCTTCACGGCGTCGGCCGGCTGGCGAATTTCGTCCGAGAATCGCTGCACGGCGACAAAACGTTCTACAACCGCAACCGCCACATCAATTACACCAACGTCTGCGCACTCAGTTGCAAGTTCTGCTCCTTCTACCGCAAACGCGGCGAAGAAGGCGCCTACGAGATGCCCGCCGAGCAGGTCATCGCCACCGCCCGCAAGGCCTACGTAGGCGGCGCGACGGAGGTCCACGTCGTAGGCGGGCTGCACCCGTGGCTCAAGTTCGATTACTACCTCGACGTCCTCCGCGGCATCACGCGCGAATGCCCCGGCCTGCACATCAAGGCGTTCACCGCCATCGAGATCGTCCACCTCACGCGCGTCGCCCGGCTGAGCGTGCGCGACGTGCTGATCGCCCTCCGCGAAGCCGGCCTCGGCAGTCTGCCCGGCGGCGGGGCGGAAATCTTCGACGACCGTGTGCACGACGAAGTCTTCAAAGGAAAAGTCCGCGAAGACAAGTGGTTTGACGTCCACCGCACCGCCCACTCCCTCGGCATCTTCTCCAACGCCACGATGCTGTACGGGCATGTGGAGAGCGTGGCCGAGCGCGTCGGGCATCTGATCAAGCTGCGGGAATTGCAGGCCGAAAGCCTCGCGGAAATGAAAGATGACAAGGTGACAAGGAGACAAGGTGACACGGTGAAAGCTTCCGTCACCTTGTCACCTCCTCACCTTGTCACCCCTTCGCTCCCGCCCGAGAGGGCCTGCTTCAACTGCATGATCCCCTTGTCGTTCGCCCCGGAATATTCCGAGTTGGGCTATCTCCCTGGCAACACGGGACTGACCGACCTGAAAACACTGGCGATTAGCCGGCTCATGCTGAACAACTTCGGGCACATTAAAGCCTTTTGGATTATGCAGGGAATCGGGCTGTCTCAAGTGTCGCTCGATTGGGGATGCGATGATCTGGACGGAACGGTCGTCTGGTATGACATCACCAAGCGGGAAGGCTCGGGTGGCACAACGCACCAGGAACTACACGAATCCGACATCCGCCGGCTGATTCGCGAGGCGGGGCGGACACCGGTTGAGAGGGACACGCTGTACAACGAGGTGTGCCGGGACGCGACTACGGGGCGAGCCGTTCGTTTGGAAGCGGCGCTGGTCGGGTGAATCGCTTGAGGTGTTTAGCCCCTCTTATACCTGTTTCGCCGCCTCCGCGCAGCGGAGCGCTTCTAGTCTCGTCCAAGGAAGCGCTCCGCTGCGCGGAGGCGGCGAAACGGAGCTCGACCTGCAAGTTCTAACTGCGCCCGTTCTAACTGCGCCCCTTGTTTCAAATGCATAATCCGCTATACTTCGCCCCCTTTCGACTCTGGAGACTGAATCATGGCCCTTGAACTCAAGCCCGGCGCGACCGTCCGGGTCACTATCAGCAAGACGATCAAGCGCGAAGGTGCGCGTAAGACCTTGGAACGCCTGTTCATGCGCGACAAGGCGATCCGCGGGCCGATCGACGCCCGCAGCAAGAACTTCATCGAGCTGCCGAAGCGCCGTGGCGGTCAGATCTGGACCAAGCGCCCCAACAAAGTTCACCCCGCCCTCGTCCCCGGCGTCGCCGCCAGCGTGAAAATCACCGCCCAGGCCGCCAAGGATCTGAACAGCGTTGCAGAGTTTATCTCAGTTAAATGATCCACGAAGGGGCGCGAAGGTACACGAAAAAATCAAAAAACAGGGAGAAGGCGGCGTCACTTGACCCTGCCTTCTCCCTGTTTCTTTGTTCTCTTTTTCGTGACCCTTCGTGCCCCTTCGTGGACTAGTTCGGCTTGCCGCTCAACATGTCCAGCAAAACGTCCAGGTTGAACGGCTTGGCCAAAAACTGCACCGGCTGGCCGTGCAGGGCACCGGCTTCGTATTCGCCGCTGATGGCGATGATGCGCCCGGGGCGGTGGGTGTCTGGCAAAGTCTGGCACTGGTGGAGCAGCTCGAAGCCGTCCATCTTGGGCATGCGTAAGTCAGTGAGCAGGACGTCGAATCGCTGGGTTAAAAGGTACCCGAGCCCCTCTTCGCCGTCCCGTGCCGTAAGCACGTCGGCGCCCGCTTGGCGGATCAGGCGGCTCATCGCCATGCGGGTCGGCGTGTGATCCTCGACGATCAGAATTCTCAACTTTTTGACCCTCTCCGATATCGCCGATTGGGACATTGCAGAAACATCTGAAACCATGAATCTCCGATAGGCGTCGACGACGCTTTATACCCGACGGCTTACCAGTCCACCACGCCCAAAATGCGAGTACCCCTCTCAAGAAAACGATTTACCGTCGCTTCCGGGGCGTTCGTCTTATACCGATTTCGATTGTTTCTCGCTCCGCTCACGCGTGTATCCGAACCCACACGCCGGGATCAAGTCGATCCGTACTACAGGCTCGATATCTCGAGCGGCCGCCACGCTCCGTCAGAATGGAGAATCTCGCACGGGCGAAAGTCCGACTTGTACTGCATCGTCGCGCACCCACTGATCCAATATCCAAGGTAATAATGCGATATGCGCCACTCCCGAGCGGCTTCAATCTCGCGAAGCGCGCCGAACGTTCCCAGCCCCCGGCGCGACTGTGCCGGGTCGTGATAAAAATACACACTGCTGAGCGACGACGGGCACACGTCGCAAATCCCGACCGCCAACAGCCTCCCCGATGCTTCCCGGTAGCAGAACTCCAGCGTCTGCACGGGCGAATCGTACAGGAACGAAACGAACGCCTCCCAGTCGTCGACGGCTTCTTGCTTGCCGTGCCATAACTTCATGTATCGATGATACAGGCCAAACTTTTCCTCCGTCGCCACCGGCTCGCTGGTTGTAACGTGAAGATCGTTATTTTTGCGCAGGCAGCGCTTCTGCGACTTGCCGGGCGTAAACGTCTCCACCGGGACCCGCAACGGCACGCACGCCCGGCACCCGGAACACACCGGCTGGTACACCAGCTTCCCGCTCCGCCGGAAGCCGGCGTTCATGAACTGGTGATACGTCTCCCCCTGCATGCGCTCCGCCAAGAGCGCCCGGCTCGTCGACTTCCGGCCGGGAAGGTACGAGCACTCGTGCTCCGGGAGAACGAGCAACGACACGTCGACCGGCGGCGGATGTGACGGGTAGTGAGAAAAGCTCGACGGAATCGTATGCGAAAGGGGCGACGGAGATGCTAGCGAAGCTGCGGCACCTTCGCTTTCGTCATTCCTCATCCTTCACCCCTTCCGCCGTTGCACCTAATGCGGCATCGGGAACTTCGCGCAAAAGTCGGCCACTTCCCGGCGGATCGCCTTGAGCGCGCCGGCGTCGTCCTTGCCCAGCAGGGCGCGGTCGAGGAGGCCGGCGACGACATCCATGTCCGCCTCTTTCAAACCGCGCGTTGTGACGGCGGGCGTGCCGAGGCGCAGGCCGCTGGTGACCTTTGGAGGGCGCGGGTCGTTGTAGATCGCGTTTTTGTTCGTGATGATCCCCGCCGCCTCCAGGGCCTTCTCGGCGTCGGCGCCGGTGAAGTCGGCGTTGCGGGAGCGGAGGTCGACGAGCATGAGGTGGTTGTCGGTCCCGCCAGACTGCAATCGGTACCCCTTCTTCGTCAGCGCCGCGGCGAGCGCCTTGGCGTTCTTCACGATCTGCTGCGCGTAGCCCTTGAATTCCGGCTTCAGCGCCTCGGCAAACGCCACGGCCTTCGCCGCGATGATGTGCATGAGCGGCCCGCCCTGGCAGCCGGGGAAGACGCTGCGGTTGATGCCCTTGGCGAGTTCCTCGTCGTTCGTGAGGATCAAGCCGCCGCGCGGGCCGCGCAGGGTCTTGTGCGTCGTGGTCGTCACGACGTGCGCGTGCGGGAACGGCGAAGCGTGCGCCCCACCGACCACCAGCCCGGCAATGTGCGCCACGTCCGCCATCACCAGGGCGCCCACTTCGTCGGCAATTTCGCGGAATTTCGCGAAGTCGATGGCGCGTGGGTAGGCGCTGTAGCCGCAGATGATGACCTTCGGCTTCAGTTCCTTCGCCTTGGCACGGACGGAATCGAAGTCGATCGTCTCGGTCGCCGGGTCCAGCGCGTAGAAGTCGGGCTTATAAAAGATGGCCGACGCGTTAAGCTTCATCCCGTGGGTCAGATGTCCGCCGCTGGAGAGTTGGATGCCGAGGAACGAGTCGCCCGGCTTCATCATCGCCATGAATGCCGCCAGGTTGGCGTTGGCGCCGCAGTGGGGTTGGACGTTGGCGAATTTGCAGCCGAACATCTGCTTCGCGCGGTCGATGGCAAGGTCTTCGATCTGGTCGTAATACTCGCACCCGCCGTAGTAGCGCGCGCCGGGATAGCCTTCGGCGTACTTGTTCGTCAGAACCGTGCCGGCGACCTCCATCACTGCCTGTGAAACGTGGTTTTCGCTCGCAATCAATTCCAGCGTGCCGGCCTGCCGCTGGGATTCCCGGCGGACGAGCTCTGCGATCTGAGGGTCGGCGTTTTGCAACGACATCTTGTTTATCTCCAAGGACTTAAGCGCCAATGCACCACAACGTTTCCCGCGTCGCCGGCCATAATTCTATTGGCAGTTGCGGCGCGACGCCACTGACCCGCTGTTGCGAAGCTGCGCCCCGTGACAATGGGTGTTATACGGATTTCCGTTGATTCCGCGCGTCGAGAGTGACCTGCCGCCCTACGGGCGGCCGCGAACCGGGAGACTCGGGGCGCGGGGATCAGATGGACTCGTATTAACCCCCCAGCAGTTCTTCAGACTCGATAATTTTCTTCGCGAGTTCTCCGGTGCTGATCCGCCGTTTCTGGCTTTCCTGCTGGAGGCGTTTGTGCGCTTCGGGCTCGTCAAGACCGAGTCGGCGCATAAAAATCCCTTTGGCCCGTTCGACGACCTTGCGCGTTTCGAGTGTGGCGGCGAGGTCGTCTTTCTCCCTGCGGATTTTCTCCTGTTCCTGAAACCGGCGGACCGCGACCTCGATCTGAGCCTTCAGGCTTTCAACACTGGCCGGCTTGATGAGATACCCGAAAACTCCCGCCGCCCCGGCGCGCTCGATGAGCCCTTGGTCGCTGTATGCGCTGAGGATGATCATCGGACACCGCCGCTCCGCGAGGAGTTCGGCGGCCAGTTCGATGCCGTCCGCGTCGCCGAGGCGGATGTCCATGAAGACGAGGTCGGCCTTTCCGCCACGGTACTCCCGCCGGGCCTCCTCCGGTGTGGCGGCGTGCGCCAGGACGGTGTGGCCGAGCCGTTCCAAGTCATTCTTCAAACCCATGCCGACCAGCGTTTCGTCTTCGACGATCAAAACGTTTAGCCTGCCGAGGGTGGTTGCCGGCATCGCAGTGGTCATGTCACATCCGTTTCGGGGTTAAGTCGTAGGAGCGGAAACTCTACTGTAGCAATCGTTCCGCCCGCGGAAGCGGGGCCGAGCGAAAACGTGCCGCGCAGCTCCCGCCCTACCAGCCCTCTCACGAGTTCCAACCCGATACCGGTTCCATTGCCGCCGGACGTGTCGGCGTTATCAGGAATGCCGCGCCCGGTGTCGACGACGTCAATCGCGAGACGGCCTTCGCCGGCTGGTCGCGTGCGGAGCGTCACGGTCCCGGGCGCCTCGCCCAGCCCGTGAACGATCGCGTTGTAGCACAGCTCGTGTAATACCATGGCCAGACTGATGGCCTGCTCGGTGCGAAGTTCAACGTGTTGGTCGGCGCCGAAGTCGACGCACACCGCGGCCCCTATCGGCCGGGCCACCGCGAGGGAAGACAGCATGCGCTCGACAAGTGTTGCCAGCGGGACGGACTCGGCGTCCCCGACGAACAACTGATGGGCCCCGGCCATCACACGAACTCGGTCCGTCACACGGTCGAGCCACCGCCTGGCCGAAGACGGCATCTCGGGCTGGCCCATCGACAGCAGGGCGACAATGCCGGCGAGGTTATTTTTTACCCGGTGGTTCAGCTCGCGGAGGAGCATCGCCTTAGTGGCCGCGTCTCGGCGCGTCTGGTCGAGCAGTTGTGCGTTCTCGATTGCCGAAGCCGCCCGCGTTGAAAAAACGTGGGCGGTCTCCAGTCCTGCCGGGTCGAACGAACCGGGCTTGTGCCGCACGAGAATCAGAAGTCCCAGTGGCACGCCGTCGGTGCGCAAAAGCGGAAAATAGGCGATCGAACCGATTTGGAACATTTCCCGAAAGATCCGGGGAACGCCCGGGTCGGTGCGGGCGTCGTCAACGACCATCGGCTCGCGGCGTTCCAGCGTTCGGCCGGCGTTCAGCCCCTTCACGTTGAACGGTTTTCCGATCATCTCCCGCCCAAGATCGTTGGTCATGGCGGCCAGCACGACCTCGCCCTCGCGCTCGCCGACGAGGTCGACCGCGCACAGGTCGACGCCCAGCGCCGCCGGCGCGAGACGCACGATACGGTTCAACGATTTCTCCAGCGTTCCCGCGCGGTACACCGCCGCGTTTACCGACCACAGTACGTCGCGCTGAATCAACAGACGCTTCTGTTCTTCCAGCGCCCGGCGCGTCTCCTGGTGCAGACGCGCGTTTTCGATGGCCGCCGCGGCGCGGGTGGAAAACAGGCGGGCCATCTTCAACTGTTCGGCGCTGAACGCCCCGGGCCGGCGTCGGATCAACGCCAGCGCGCCCATCCGCGCCCCGTCCCGTCCGCTCAGTGGCACGCACGCCACGCTCCCCATTTCGGGAAATCCTTCGCGGAGGAGCTTAAGGTCCGGGTCTTCTGCGGCGTTGGCGAACACGCAAATCACGCCGCGCTGGTACGCCCGCTCCGTCGCCGGGCAGAAGAATGTCGTGCCCACCCGCATCGTCCAGTTGTTGATGCCGGGTGTCACGGCGGCGATGCGGACGTTGTCCGGCGGATCGGCGCCGAGCTCGACCACGCACACGTCGACCCCCAGCGCCAGCGGCGCCAGCTCCGCTACACGGTGCAGCGATTCCTCAATGTTCCCGGTCTGGAAAATGGCGGCGTTCGTAGAGAACAACAGCTCGCGCTGGTCGACCAGCGCCTTGTACTTCTGCACCGCCGCCTGCTGCGCCTCGTGCAGCCGGCTGTTGGCCAGGATGACGGCGGCCTGCGAGCCGAGCAACTCGGCGAGCTGGCGGTCGACACTGTCAAACGTTCTCGGCTTTGAACTGCTCAGCGTCATCAGCCCGATCTGCTCGCCCTGGATCAACAGCGGAATCAACACCATCGACCGTACTTTGAAGTACGCCAGCATCTCGCGGTTCTGCGCGTAGCTCGTGTTGTCGATGTCATCGACACATAACACCTGCCGTTTCTCAAGACACAGCCGCACGTTCGGAAGGTCGGCGAGGTTGTAATACCGTGGCGGGTTGGCCGGCATGTCGCCGCAGTGCGCGAGCAGTTCCAGACGAGCCGCCTTAGCATCGAGCAACTGAATGCCGGCGCGGTCCATGCCGATAAGATGGCGCGCGGACTCACAAAGATCGACCAGCGCGGTTGCCCCGACCTCGACGCGCGAGAGAATTCCAGAGGAAATTCGTTGCAGCGACTCCAAAGCTTGCACGTGCCTGCGTGTCTGGTGGTGGTCGTGCGCGCGGTGCGAGAGCGTGACCAGGACCAGCGCGGCGACGAGCAACGACACCACCAATCCGCCCCACAGCACCCACGACGACGCGCGATGGACGAAGACGATTCGGTCGAGGCTGTGGGCCTCGAGCGAGGATTCGGCACGCCAGAGTGCGAGCGTCAGCC
Organism: Tepidisphaeraceae bacterium; assembly: GCA_046593135.1. GTDB lineage: Bacteria > Planctomycetota > Phycisphaerae > Tepidisphaerales > Tepidisphaeraceae > JBKJRK01. The sequence continues at coordinate 12,380 of JBKJRK010000457.1, forward strand.
CCACGAGGGCAAGCAGGACGGCCACCGGCACCATCCACACCGGCGCCCGCCGGGGCACTGCGGATCGGACCGGCTCCGGCGAGCGCCGGTCGGGCGGGTCGAAACGATCGTTCGGGCCACGCGCCGGCATGCTTGGCGGCGATTCAGGCATACGAACGGAATCGGTTGTGACTAACTGCGCCCGCATCAGATCCACCGTAGGAAACGTCGCCGGCCGACCGCCGCAAATCATACTCGGCGCATGCCCCGCGAGCGACCCGGACGTCGCGGCTGGATTGGCGATCTGATACGATCTTCCCGGACAAAGATGACAGGGGCGAAACGGATGGCGAACTCCGGACGTGGTGCGTGGCCGTTCCTGGCCGCGGGATTGCTTGTCGCGGCGGCGGCGGGTGGATACCTGGCGTACCGCGCGGCGCGCGGCACGGCCGGCACGTTCACCTACCTTCCCGCCACACTTCCCGCCTCCCGGGCGGCCTCCACCGCCGATGTCCCCCTCGCGACAAAGCCGGTCATCCGGCAACCGACCACAACATTTATTGACGTCGTCCGCGCCGCGCATCCGAAGTACACGACCACCCGCCCGCTCGACGTACCCGTCCGCGACCTCGCCGAAGCCGCCCGAATTCTGATCCACCACCCGCTCTACCTCGGTCCCGCTTATCGCCCGGACTTATGGATCACCCGATCGGACGGGCTGAGCACGGCGGATGCACTCAAGCGTGCAGCGAACCCGAAGGAGGACGTTCAGGTTCACGTTCTGCCGGAACGCGTTCGATTTGTTCACTGGAACCCCGGCGACAAGACGTGGACGCCGTTTGTAGTGATCGAAAGACCAAACGGCGGGTTCGACGTCGTCTCCCCCGCCGGGCGGGAGCGCGTCGAACCGACGCGAAAGTTTGAGTGGGAACGCGCAATGAGCTGGAACGACAAGATCGTCGTTCCTTCCGAAGCCGGCGTCTCAGTCTTCCGATTTGTGCCGACGGTGAAAGAAGACTATCGCGCCTTGACGTCATCCGGCGACGGCGTCGAGCCGGGCCACGCGCCGGTGCAGGCGTTGCTCGATTTCCAGGGACTGCTCGCCTGGATTCCGTCGCAAGAAGGCAAACGCGGAAGCCGGGGCGCGGCGCGGTACGTTGCGGAAAAGTGGTCGGAACTTGGCCCGGATCAAGGCTGGCCGGAGCAGCTCCTGCACCTGGTGCCGCTGCTGGACGGCAGCGTGCTCCGAGTGATTTCCCAGCCGGGCGGCACGGTGAAGCTGACGCTCGCGACGCTCTTCAAGGCCGACATCGACGAGCCGGCGGTCGCGGCCCTGGTCGAGCGGATGTCCGACCCGGACGCCGACCGGCGCGAAGCGGCGTTCAAGGCGCTTTCCCAATACGGCCCGGGTGTTTACGGCACGCTCGAAAAACTCGCCGGCACGCAGCCGCCCGAGGCGCGGGCTCGACTCCGCGCGCTGATGCGAAATAAAGTTCAACCCACGCTCGGCGGCATGACCCTGCTCGGCGACCAACTCCAGGTGGTCACGCGCCACGACGACGGCGGCGCCGTTTTCTTTGCCGAAGCCGGCGTAGCCGTGCCGCGAGAAGATTCCCAGCCGATGCGGCGGGTCCCGGCCTGGCTGAGCATCCGCCCCGGACGGGCCGTCGAAGTCCTTGACGATTATTTTGTTCGCGAGTTGAAGCCGGACGGGTGCGAGGTGATCGCATTCGGCAACGAGTGGATCGTCACCGGCGACGCTCCAGGCCCCCGCCGATGGGTCGGCAACGGGTTCATCCCGCTGCTGAAGAAAGACGAACTGGTCTTCTCCCAGCCCCTCGGCATCGACGCGCGCGGCCGCTGGCTGTTTCGTAAGCCGGGTTCGATGGATCAAACGCTCGTCCTCGACCCCCGATTGCCCGACCCCACGCCGCGTCTGCCGGTGTGGGAGTATACTCAAGCGAAGGACTTCGGCTGGGACAAGGATGAGTGGCCCGCCGTCCGGCGCGACGGCGGCGATTGGTCGCTCCGCGAGCAAGGCTGGAAGCTGCTCGACGCCGGCAAGAACGAAAAGCTGATCACCGACGATGCGACGCGAAATCCGTTCGACACCGACACGACCGCGCCCGGCGCTCAGTGGGCCGCCGTCGCCGGACGCGCCAGGCCGCTGCTGATCGACCGCGACGGCACGCATTATTACGACGGCGTCGCCGCGCTGCGTCTCTTCGGCAAAACCAAACCCGTGGTAACCTGGCCACTCCCCCCCGCCGCGGTCGGCCGCGGCCTCCCGACGCTCCTTGAAACCAAGGACGGCGTCCTATTCCTCTTCAACCAGCCCGGCCGAGTCCTCCGCCTCCGCCCCACGCCCGGCGACGCCGAGCCGTTCACCCTCGACGCGACCTTCACAAAGAAAATTCCCAGCGTCGACCGCCCCAAACGCATCTGGCTCGACCCCGCCGGCCGCATCGTCATCGCCGACACCCGGCGACTCGTCATCCTATTCCCCGAAGGCTTCATCCCGCCACGGATTCGGGACTTGATGCCGTTGGATCGGTCGGGATTGGAGTAAATGAAATCGGCTAAATTCCAAACCTTGACTCGGCAGGAATACTTCACATAATGTGAAGACGTGAACGTGATCAGCCGAAAAAAGCTGAGAGAATTCTACGATGCCAAACCCGAGCGCCGTCATCATGCCGATGCCTTTGAAGACTGGTTCAAGTTGACGCGCCGAGCGCGGTGGCGGACGTTTCATGATGCCAAAGCACTTTTCGGACAGACCGACGTGGTAACGACCACAAAATCCCGGCGGACCGTCACCGTTTTTGATATAGGCGGCAATAAGTATCGCATCATTACGCTGATCGACTACGTCCGCCAAACGGTGTTGATCACACACGTGATGAGTCACAAGGAATACGACAAGAACCACTGGAAGCGAGACGTCTAACTGAAAAGGGTGATCTCATGGCAGTATCAACCCGCCGAACCGGCCGCCGAGAAAAATCCGACGTGTACATGGACCTGATCCGTCGGTTTCCGCTGAAACCGGTCCGGAATGACGAGGAGCATGAGCAGGCGGTTGAGATCGTTGAGGAACTGATGGGCCGGGATCTCGCTTCGGGGGCTGGCGACTATCTCGACACGCTCATTCTTCTCGTCAATAAATATGAAGACGAAAACCACACGCCGTGCGGCGTGCATCTCACACCTCAACAAGCTCTGCGGGCCTTGATGACCGCCAACCAACTGACCCAGGCTGACATGGGCAACATCATCGGCAGCGAGTCAGTAGTGTCGATGTTCCTAAAGGGCGAACGTGGACTTTCAAAAAATCACATCAAGGCGCTGATGACGCGCTTTCGAATCGACGCAGCCCTATTTCTTTGATCGGGTTGGAGTTCTGATCACAATTGGGGTGTCAATGTCAGGACCTGCGCGCAAATAAAACCCCGCAGGCGTGGGTGAGCCAGATTTTTCACTTGACATAGGTTCATTTTCAATGCGGAACACCCCGCTTTTTCCGTGCGATTTTGCAC
>JBKJRK010000041.1:0-3252 GCA_046593135.1 Tepidisphaeraceae bacterium
GCCCTCTACGACAGCGGGCAGGCCAAGGCGTACTGGTCTAACGCGGCATGATGCCAAAAAAGATGGCCACACCCATTTTCGCAGGCGTTAGTCTCATGAATAGAAGCCGCTTGGGGTCAGTTTGCCGCCGCGGTTTGGGTGGCTTTTTCGTTAGGGTCGCGTAGATCGAGGCGGCGCTTGACGGCGTCGAAGCTGAAGTAGTCGGCGAGGAGGCGCTCGGCGCGCTGCCGAGTGAGCGAGCGGGCGACCTCGAACTCCCATAGGTCCTGCTGGTCGTCTTTCCATACCCGTTCGACGTCGGCGAGTTGAGCGACCACCACGCGGCCGGCGGCGGGGAGCGCGATCACGGAAGTCGGATGCGGCTTGTCGGGCGTTGCTTGGGCGAGCAACTCGAACGACTGAGTGACCAGTTGCTGCCGTGCGGGAATGGAGAGGTCAACGCCGGGTAGCAGCGGGGCGGGCTCCGTGTTGTCGTTGCCTTGGCGGTCAAAGTAGCCGGGCGTGGTGAAGGTGTCTTTGCCGGCCGCTTTAGAGGCGGCGGAAAGCTGTACGGCGGAGGCGGGGCCGGCGGCTTCTTTCAACTTTCCGGCGGCGGCGACGGCGGCGTCAAACGCGAGCTTCGTGCGGAGGTCGGCTTCAACCTTGTCCTTCACCGCGTTCAGGTCCGCCGGGGCGTGGGCGGCGGTCGCGTCGCGGAGCTGGAAGACGTAGATGTTGCCGTCGGGGTCGCGGAACTTGCCTGAAGGCTCATCCAGGCCCAGCACGTCCGCGGCAGGATCCTTCCGCTGGGCTTCGGGGACGAACGATTCGGCGGCCCGCATCACGTACTGCGGGAACGAAAGCTCGCCCGAAACGCTCTGGCCGATGCCCTTAAGCTCACCGAGGGCCAGCTCGCTCTTGGGGTCGTTGATTTCCGACACGCCGAGCTTGATGCCGAACCGCTTTTCGATGTCGGCGGCGAGGCGGTCGAGGTACTGGCGGCTGCCGAAATCGGCGGGGGCAGTGGCGGCGGCGGCGGCGGGCGCGGGAGCGGATTTGCGCCGCCGGGCCTCGTAGTCGGAAAGCATCTGCTCGACGACGATCGTGCCGATCTCGTCGATCTTCCGATCGACGTCCGGCCCGATCAAGTCGGTGATGATCTGTTCCTGCACTTCTTCGAACGGCCGGGCCGTCGGCGCCGCCGCCTGCGTGGTAGCCGGCTTAGAGGCGGGTTGGGTCGCGGCCTGCTGCGTTGACGGAAAACGCTGTGGGTTAGCGCGGTACCGCAGCAACGCCTGCACCTTCCATTCGAATTCCTTCTTGCTCTGCCGCACGACGCGAGAGACTTCGCCCTTAGGAACCGTCAGGTAAAGCAGTTGTACCTGGCTGGGGACGAGGTATCCGAACCCAAACGGGTTCCGTTCGCCGGGCGTGCCGGCCGGAGTGTTCTTGAACTCGTCAAATTGTTTCTGAAGTTGCTCGGGCGTCGGGGCGGGGACGTCTTTCTTGAAGTCGTCGGCGGCGTAATGCACGAGCTCGAGCTTCACGCGCTGGCCGTTCTGGGCCATTTGACGCAGGACGAGGGGCTCGCTCGGCTTGATTCCGTCGGCGACGCGCTCGAAGAGCGCGCTGAGCAACATCAGTTTATGCAGGGCCGGCTTCATTTCCGCCGGGTTGGGCATCGGCCGACGGAACATCGCGAACTGGCGCGATATCGCGGTGAAGGCCTCGTTCACCTGCGACTCGGGAATTCGAATCCCGAGTTGCTGCGCCTCCTTCTGAAGCAACAGGAACAGCTCGGGGTGCTTCTCGAGGTCGTCGGCGACCAGGCCGAGCGGGCCGAGCGGGAGGGACGACGAAGCGAGTGTACGCCACTGCTCGTGCGCCGCTCGTACCTCGCCCATCGTGACTTCCTCGCTGCCGAGGTGAAAGGCCGTCTGCTGTTGCGGTTGGCGCTGCGTCATCGTGCTCGGGAGAACGAACACGATCATCAGGCCGACGCCGAAAACGGCGACCATCTTCTTTTGATTCTTCTGAATGAACTTGTACATGAAGCGCGAACTCCGGGGCGAAGACGTTGATGAAAGAATGGTTTAGTTACGATCGTCAGCGCAATCAACTCTTGGGTGTTTGGACGGCGGGCTGAACGCGGGCGATGCCGGCGACGGCGTCTTTCATGTGAGGCGAATCCTTATACTCCTTTTCGACCGCGCGGTAGGCGGCTAGGGCGTCGGGGAACAGCTTGGCCTGCTCGAGCATCACGCCGGCCCGGAGCAGCGACTCCGCGACGTGCGGCGCGCCGGGCCTGGTTTTGAAGTGCGCAACCACGCGCATGTAAGCCAGAGCCGCGTCCTTCAGCTTGGCCGGGTCGTCGCCGGCGAGGCCGGCCTTGGCCTCGGCGAGACTGAAAAGCGCGCCGGCCTGCTGCTCGGGCTCGGCCAAGGCGTCGGAAATCGAATTGATGGCGTCAATCGCTTCCTGGTACTTCTGCTGCTTGATCGATGCGACGGCGAGTTGGAGCTTGAGTTCAACCTGATCCCGGTTGAGCGCCGGGCTGGCCCGGCCGGGCGCACCGGCATCGGCCGCGGGGGGGGTGGTTGCGGCAGCTTTGGCGCCGAGGGACTCGGCTTCCTTTAATTGACCGTTTGCAATGTACAACTCGGCCAGAAACGTCTGAAGCGCCGTGCGGGTCGGGGCTTTCAGATTTTTGTCCGCAAGTATACTTTTCACGGCGTCTATCGCACCCGTGACTTCCGATTTGGCGTTCTTAGGAATCTGCGGCTTCGCCGCAACGGCGGCCTTCGGGTCTCGTTGTGCGAGCACCGTGTACGCGGCTGCCGTTGCAGAGAACTTTCCACTTTTTTCAGCGGCCGTGAGCATGCGGAGCGTGACGTATTGTTTCAACCAATCTTTTCGCGTCGCGCCCAGCGTCTTCTGATAGCCCGCGACCGCCTCGTCCCACTTGGAACCGGTGAACGCAGTCTCGGCGGCGTTGAGTGCGGGCTCGTCATCGACCTGAATCCGCCATATCTCCTTAATCGGCTTTGGCTCGGAGACCCGATCCTGGGTAGCCGAGCGGAAGAGCAGGCCTTCAGCGGACATGCCTTCAATTTTGACCTTGGACCGTTCAAACGGCTTGCCGTTCGGATCGCTGGCAACAGTCCAGACGCTGTCTGCCAAGACGGACGCGGTAAAAGTGAAAATGAGCACCGACGCGATCATGACGGCGCGCGGCCGAGCACGACGCTGATCGCGATTGAAGATTTTAGGAAA
>JBKJRK010000191.1:0-2683 GCA_046593135.1 Tepidisphaeraceae bacterium
GCTACGAAGCTGCCGCCCTGCTCGACCGATTGATGAAAGGCGAAAAGCCGCCAAAGCGTCCCGTGAAGGTGTCGCCGAAAGGCATCGTCACGCGCCAGAGCACCGATATTCTTGCGATTCCTCACGTCGAGGTCGCGCGGGCGCTGCGGACGATACTCGAGCACTACGCCGAGCCGATCACCGCGCAGGAGGTGGCGGCGACGGTGCCGATGAGCGAGCGGTGCCTGCACGATGCGTTCATCAAATACGTCGGCCGCTCGATCGCGCAGGAGATCGCCCGCCGGCGGGTAGACCTGGCGCGGCGCCTGCTGGAAGAATCGAGCGAGAAGATCGGGGTGATCGCCGAGCGTTGCGGCTTATCGGATGCCGTGCGGATGACCAAGGTGTTCCGCCGGCTCTTGAACACGACGCCCGCCGCGTATCGCCGGCGTCATCGCGCCGGACATTGCGCCGGACATTGCGCACCGAAAACGGACAAGTAGACGCGCCGTTGAAGTCGTAATCGTCGCCGAGCAAGCGGCCGCGCGTGGCGATTCGAGTTTGGCGCGTTGCAGTTCCCGGCCGCCACCTGATAATGCGCCGCATCCATGAAACGTGCCGCTGTTTTCTTCGATCGTGACAACACGCTCATCGCCAACGACGGATATCTCGGCGACCCCCGCGGGGTCGTGCTCGTTGACGGCGCGCCCGGCGCCGTGGCCCGCGCCCGCGCGATGGGATACGCCGTCGTGGTCTTCAGCAACCAGTCCGGCGTCGCGCGCGGCATGTTCGGTGAGGAGGCGGTTCACGCGGTCAACCACCGTCTTGACGAGCTGTTGCTTGACGACAACACCCACGCCGTGATCGACCGCCACGAATTTTGTCCGTATCACCCCGAGGCGACCGACGAGCGCTACCGACAGGACAGCGACCTTCGCAAGCCTAAGCCGGGGATGATCCTGCAAGCCGAGCGTCAGCTCGCCCTGGACTTGACCCGCAGTTGGGTGATCGGCGACGCGCCGCGCGATATTGACGCCGGCAAGACGGCGGGGTGCCGAACCATCCTTTTCAAAAGCGGCTCCTTGACCGAGTCTGCCGCGGCCCGCGAAGCGGGCGATTCCGCGCCCGACTTTGAAGTCACGTCGCTTGCCGAGGCCATGGAGATCATCGCGCGACACCGCAATCCCGAAACGGTAACGACGCCGTCTTCCCACCAGCCGGTTGCGGAACACGCCCTTTCTGCGTCAAGCGCATCAGCAAACGAACCCGATACGGCGCCAGCATCGTCGATTCCGATCCAACCCGAGATCGCGCGACGCGAAGCCGCCGCCCAAGCGGCTGAGACGGAGCAAGGCGTTGACACAACTGCTCCCGTCACGCCCGACTCCGAGCCGACATCGACTCCAACCGACCCCGTACGCCTCGCGCCCGTCGTCCAACGCCAAACGACGGCGGCAGAAATCGAGCCGGAAGACGAACCGGATCTTCCCCGCGGCAAGTCCCGCACGGAGATCCTTCTTGGGCAAATCCTTGAGGAGTTGCGGCGTGCCCACGAGCATCCGGAAAATGACTTCTCCGTCAGCAAGCTGATGGCGGGCGTCATCCAAGTCGTCGCGCTGGCTGCGGTGTTCTTGGCGTACATCAAGGTCAAAGAGCCCTACTTCACGAGTTTTGCGCTCCTCACCGCCATCTTCCTTCAAGCCTTCACCATTGCCCTGCTGCTGATGGGGCGTCAAAAATAATCCCCCGATCCGACAAAAAAATGCTCTAATCAAAACAAGATTTTCACACACCTCTCACTTGCAGGGACAGGCGATCGCACCGGCTGGCCTTTGCAGGGGGGGGTGGGTAGAATATTGGGCGTTACGGGGCGTCGGAACGGTGGGATGTATCCTTCCGGACCAATTGAGTGCATCGACGGACGCGCGGGTCGCGGTCTGTTTCCGCGGACGGGCATGTTCAGGCGGACGGTGTATGAGCCTCAAATCAGTAAGCCATTCTTCTATCGGTCATTCCGGCGATGTCACCGCGTCTTCGGGCGTGCTCAGCCTGTCGCCGGTGTTGAGCGCGAACGTTCTGGTTCTCAACAAATTTTATCAGGCCATCCGCGTCATCAATGTCCGCCGGGCGTTCTCGATGCTTTGCCGTGAAATGGCGGAGGTCGTACACATTGAGACCGATGCCGCAGGCCAGAGCACCTGGACCAACTACGACTTCGACGGCTGGCGTGAAGTGTCCCAGCTCAAAGCGGAGTTCGAGCCCGACGGCTACGACTGGATCCACACGGTGCGATTCCAGATCGCCGTGCCGCGCATCATCCGCTTGCTCGGATACGATAAGCTCCCCCGGCAGGATGTGAAGTTCAACCGGCGGAACATCTACGCGCGCGACAGCAGCAAGTGCCAGTACTGCGGCAAGAAGATGCCGACGACCGAACTGTCGCTCGACCACGTGCTCCCCAGGAGCCAGGGCGGCCGCAGCTCGTGGGAAAACATTGTGTGCTGCTGCGTGAAGTGCAACGTCAAAAAGGGCGGCCGGACGCCCGAGCAGGCGCACATGCACCTGATCACCAAGCCCGTGAAACCGAAGCGCAGCCCGGTGATTAACATCCGCCTGGCCGACGAGCGTTACAGCTCGTGGAAACAGTTCCTCGACAACGCGTACTGGACGGTGGAACTGCGGTGATTCTCAAGTGGAGCCGATT
>JBKJRK010000549.1:0-3403 GCA_046593135.1 Tepidisphaeraceae bacterium
CTCACGGCGGCGGTGTGGGTGACGTATACCGCGCTGGCGAACAGGCGGCTCAGCTTCGAGGACGTCTACCGCGAGCAGGTTCGCGCCGGAGCAGCGCCCGAGCAGTTGACGCTGGCCGTCCTCGAATCTGAGTGTCATTCCCCGCTCGGCCGGCCGTTGCGATTGAAAAACGTTCCGCCCGGCGTTGAATTCGTCGGGATAAGCCAGGCCGCCGTGCTGTCGCCTCGCACAATGGTGTTGCGTGCGACGGTCGACGGCCAATCGGTGATCGTCTTCGCGGATAGCGCGTCCAACGATACGCCTTCGGCGCAAGCGAACGCGAATGAATGCGGAGCCGCACTACACCTGTTTCGTCGCGAGCTTGACGGGCTCGTGTTGTACGAGCTTACGCCGTTTGAAGCGCCTCGACTGCTGGATCAGTATGAGTGAACGACGCGTGTTATGACGTGTTTTTGTTCCCGGCGCCGCCCCAACGTAGTGATTCGACGTCGCCCGACGCTTTGAATCGGCCGTCTTCCGGTGGAGAAAATGACCGCCACCGCCCTGGCCGGGCTGCCGTTGCCAGTTATCCCCGCCTGCGCGTCTGGTCGTCGGAGCGCGGTTGGCGGACCAGGTCGACGACCCAGTCGGCTGGCCGGCGCTCGTCCAGGCGAAAGGCGAACGGGTCGGCGGGTGAGCCGCCGCCGTCGTCAATGCCGTCGGCGCCTATGGTGTAGACGCGCGGGCGAGCCGCGTCGGGGATGTAAACGAGCGGGTCGGCAAGCGCCGAGAACGGGTCTTCAGAAACGCTCGGCAGGTATTGAGGGACTAAGCTCGCCAAATTGCCTTCCGGCCATCGCCCGTGCTCTACACGGTACAGGCTGACGGCCAATGCCAGCGCCGTGACCCGGCGGCGCGCCAGCGAGCCGTAGTACATTTCCGCCGCCTTGCGAACGGAGAAATCGATGTTGCGGACGTAAGAAGAGTCGCCCTCCGCCAGCTGTTCGCCATTGGCGTCGACGCGCGGCGCGGGCAGCTCGGGAATTGAGGCACGAAACTCGCGCAGACTGGACGCGCCGAAGCTCTCAATCGCCATGTTGAACCTTTCCAACGCGTTCAAGGCATGACCAAGATAAACCGGGCGCGAAACGAACCGCTCGATCATCGACCCGGGCCAGGGGGCGGCCAGTCGTTCGTTCCAGGCATTCAGACCGATACCAGCGCGGCTCTGCTCCCGCTCTTCCTCTCCGTCCCGCAGAAAGGCAATATGCCGGGCGCGCTCGGCGCGAAGGCACAAGAGCATCATTTCGTGCGTCTCGCGTTCGTCCAGAAGGCAAGCCAGAAGGGCGTGGGCTTGCTGAGCCGCTAGCTGCCCGGGTCCGTCCCCGACTGAAAGTTGGGGCACGATCTCGTTAACCACGGAAAACGCGGCGTCGTGCACGGCGACCGATGCCGACTGCGCCCCAAGCGTCGAACGCCGGCCGTAGGTGCGGGCGACGCAGAGGAGTTCGTTGACGCGCGCCACTGCCGCCTGCTGGTCGTGCGACTGGAGGGACGCCAACGCCGAGCCGTAAAGCAGCACACTCAGGCTTACACTGCGCATTCGATACATCCCGCCCCATCGCTGGCCGAACGAAAATGCCCGCAGGGGCTGGCTCGACGGCGGCAAGACGACCGAGCAATCCGCGGCCGACATTCGCGACGCCGCGCTGACGTGCGCCAGCGCTTTACGATTGGACGAAACCGCCTCTCGAACGAAGTCTATTTGTGCGGCGCTCAGCGGCAATGTGATGGGGGCGGCGCTGAAAAACGCCTGCCAGGCCTCGCCGTCAAATACAACGGCCTCGCCGGCCTCGCGTAATTCCAGGGCGGCGTTGTCGGCGTCGGGGACGGGCGGGACGGCGAAGTCAGCCGGGGCCACCGGCTCGCCGCTGTGGCGCAAGGCGTCGACGAACCGCTCGAGCTTGCGCTCGGCATGCCACGCCCAGGCTCGGTGGCCGCCGAATGCCGCCCCGATCAAAAGCACCGCCGGGAGCAGCGTGCGGAGGACGCGGCGATTCCGGGATACGGGAGCAACCGGCGCCTTTTTGTCAACGTCAGATTTATTTTTCTGGCCTGCCGAGACCGGCAACGCCGCCCCTGTGGCCGTTTGACCTGATTTTCCCGGCGTTCCTCCGTCTCGGGCGACGTCGGGCAGCGGGGAGATGGCAGAATCGTACGACATCAACCGTGCTCCCGCATTGTCGGCCGGCAGGCGACCTTGACCGCCGTCACGCAGTGATGGCAACGCCCGCGTGCCCTCCCACGGGCGACGTTCATTGCGCGAAAACGACGCAACGACGCGTGAGAGACGATCGCTAATCGTTGGCCAAAAGCTTCAAGCCTCTTGCCCCTCGCGCCTCGCCCTTATACCCTGCATTTCTCCGGCGGGCGAGACTTTTCCCCTGCCTACGGCGTAAAAAGGATCCCCGGCATGAGCATTCTCGTGAACAAAAACACCAAGGTCATCTGCCAGGGCATCACCGGCTCGGCGGGGGCATTTCACACGAAAGGTTGCCTCGAGTACGGCACGAAAATGGTCGGGGGCGTGACCCCCGGCAAGGGCGGGCAGAAAGACGCAAACAACCTGCCGATCTTCGACACCGTCGCCCAAGCCGTCGACGCCACCGGGGCCGACGCCACGATGATCTTCGTCCCCCCGCCGTTCGCCGCCGACGCAATCATGGAAGCCGCCGACGCGGGTATCCGGGTGATCGTCGCCATCACCGAAGGCATTCCGGTCCTCGACATGGTGAAAGTGAAGGCTTTTCTCAGGGACAAGGAGTTAGGCGCCAGCGGTCAGGGGTCAGCGGTCAGGAACCAGGGATCAGGCAACGCTCTGATTCCTGATTCCCGACCCTTGACTCCTGTTCTCATCGGCCCCAACTGCCCCGGGGTTATCACCCCCGGCGAATGCAAAATCGGGATCATGCCCGGCTACATTCATTTAGCCGGCAAGGACGCCAAGTCGGGCAAGAAGGTTGGGATCATCTCGCGCAGCGGGACGCTGACCTACGAAGCCGTCTGGCAATGCGCGACGCGTGGCATCGGGCAGACGACCGCCGTCGGCATCGGCGGGGATCCGATCAAGGGCGTGAACTTCATCGAGTGCCTTGACCTGTTCAACAAGGACCCTGAGACCGACGCCATCGTCATGATCGGCGAGATCGGCGGCTCGGACGAGGCCGACGCGGCGCGGTGGGCGAGGCTGAACGTGAAGAAGCCCATCGTCGGCTTCTTCGCCGGCCGCACCGCCCCCGCCGGCAAACGCATGGGCCACGCCGGCGCCATCATCTCCGGCGGCGACGACACCGCCGACGCGAAGATCGCGACGTTCCGCGAATGCGGCATCCACGTCAGCGACAGTCCCGCCACCATCGGCGAG
>JBKJRK010000013.1:0-4385 GCA_046593135.1 Tepidisphaeraceae bacterium
CGGCGCGGCCGGGCACACGCTGGTCTTCACCTTCAGCAATCCCATCGCCAGCGGAAGCGCCGCGATCACCTCTGGCAGCGCGACCCTCAGTGGGAGCCCCACCTTTAACGGTAACACCATAACCGTAAACCTCACCGGCGCGGCCAATGCCCAGACTCTCACCGTCGCATTGAGCAACGTCACCGACACTTTCGGTCAGGTCCTGCCGTCGACCAGCATCTCTATCTCCATGCTTCTTGGCGACAGCAACGACAACAACAGCGTCACCGCCACCGATGTGGCACAGACCAAAGCCAGCGTCGGCGCCGCCCTCAGCTCGGCAAACTTCCGCTCCGACTTCAACCTCAGCGGTGCCATCAACGCTACCGACGTCGCGATAGCCAAAGCAGCCGCCTCCGGCGCGGCGGCCCCCGCTATGGCTACACCGGTGCGAGGTGGGGTTAACTAACGGCCCGGCCGGCGCGCAGAAATAATCTGTGCGGCGATTCTAGGCCTTTCCGCGAGGTAGCAACGCGTCAGGACCTGCCGGCCGCGGAAGGGTAACGATGGTGTTACTTTTCCTCCCTTGCGCGGAAAATACGGATCAGCGACAACTCTTTTCCCCACTCTTTTGATGAAGCTACGTTTACGGCAGGTCGTTTTTGTTCTCTTCGCCTTTTTCTTTGGTGGTCACTTGGCCATCGCCCAGACGTGCGATGTCACCTGGCGCAAGGCGGACAATCCGCACGTCATTTCTGGCACGGTCACGATCCCGGCAAACCAAATCGTGTGTTTGGAAGCGGGCGTGCAGGTGCAATTCGCGTCCGATGGCGTTCTTGATCTCCTCGGCACGATCGTGGGCGATGGCACGGCGAGCGACCCGATCACGTTTACTGGGTTAAACGTCTTCCCGAATCGCATTCTCCTCCCCGGCACGCTCGATCTGCAGTTCGCGGACGTGGGCGTGCCTGTGAACCTGAACCGAGGCACCTTTCTCTTTCGAGATGGCCGCTTCCGGGCGCGCGGACTCATCTTCGGCGGCTTTGCCTTTCTTTCGCTGGAGAACGTGGTCTTCGATTCGAATGATCCAATTCAAGGAAACAATGCCAACATCACCGCAAGCAGCTTCACGGCAGTTTTGCGGAACGTGACCTTTCGGAACCGCGCCTATTTCTCGCTCTACAACTCATACGTCTTTCCGGATGGTCTCGTTTCCGAAACGAGCGCGTTTCACGGCCTGGAGTTTGGGAGCCTGGTCCAGCCGCTCTACCTCGCCAATCTAAGCATCACCAATAGCGCCGGCGCGGGCTTAAAATTAAGCGGAGGTAACTATTTCATCGGACCGAACGTCGTGATCGCAAATGCGGAGTACCCCATCGCGGGCGCGGCCGGGTTGCTCCCCGGCAGTCAAGTGCCGGCGAGCGGGAATCGCAATAACTGGGTCGAAACTGGACAGGCGAGCGGCGAGTTAATCTTCGCGCCGATCTCGGTGCCTTACGTCATGACCGCTTTTAATGGCGGCGTCACCTTTCTGCCCGGCGTCACGATCAAGGCCCGGCCGGGTTTCGCTTTCAACTCCGAGGGCGGCGGGGTGCGCCTTCTTGGATTGCCCGAGGCGCCCATTACGATCGAGCCGTTGACGGCGGGACAAAAATGGATCTCCGGGCAATTCAACACGCCGGGCGACCGCTTGGAATACGTCACGCTTAACGGGAGCCAGCTGGGCATCGTCAACCCTGGTGGCGCGGGTGCGAGTTATTACATTGATCAGTCGATTCTGCGGAATCACGACACTGCGCTCACCTCACCAGGATTTTCCTCGGCCTTTCTCCAGGGCAACCTCTTCGCGGCGAATGGCGTCGCGATCGACGACGCGGAAGGGACGGCCAGCGTTTCCGGCCGCACGAATCCAAACTTATTCGAGGGCAACAGCGCCGCGGTGAACGCATACGCGAACAACTCCGATGTGCGCTACAACTGGTGGAATGCGCCCAGCGGCCCGGCTTCACCGCTCAATCCGGGCGGCACGGGCGACATCCTTAACGGCTCGCGCCCGCGCTTTCAGCCGTTTCGCACCGCACGTCCCGATTTAACCGACCGTCCCCCGATTGTGCGCCTGCCTTCCGTCCCATACGGATTCGCGCTCGGTTCCTATCAAGGCCTGCTCGACGCGCGGAGCCGGCAAATTATCACGTGGCGGGCAACAGACGACCGGCAAATCGTGAAACAGAAGATCTTTTTCTCCCCTGCGGGAAACGAGCGGGATAGTTTCACGATCATCGCCGACAACCTGCCGGCCTCGCAGACTTCGTTCGATCTCAACGTTCCGAGCGTGGGTTTCCAACCGAGCGGATTACCGGCGTTCGTCCGCGTGGTCGCGATCGACGATCGCGGACAGGAAGGCTGGGACGAATGGCAGGTCCTCGTGCCATCCGATGAAACTCCCGGCAACCTCAACATCACGACCAACCTCGCCGGCCAAACATTTCGCGGAGGCGACCGTTTCCCGGTTAGTTGGACCAGCACTTTTCCTTTCGGCGAGAGTTATCAGGTTTTTCTCCTGCTCGATGGTGACCGGAAATTGCTCTCCGGCGCGAGCGGGAACGCGACCGGAACTTTTAGCGAGGTGATCATTCCGTTCGTCAGCACCGATTCGGCGCGGCTCGCGGTCGTCGTCTTTGGATCGATCAACCGCCAGGAATGGTTCTTCAGTCCGCCGTTCTCGATTCGCCCCGAAGCGCGCTTTCCCGACGCTCCTCCGGTCGTGACCCTGAATTCGCCCGCGGCCAATGCGCAATTTCCCGCAGGCTCCTCGATTCCGATTCAATGGACCGCGACGGATGATGAAGCTGTGCGCCGCTTCGACCTCCAAGCTTCGACTGATGGCGCGCGGACGTGGGTCAGCATCGCCGAAAATCTACCGGCAACCGCGACCAGTTTCGCTTGGCAGCCGAATTTTAGCGGAAGCCTCAACGATGTGCGCGTGCGGGTGGTCGCAACCGACCTCCGTTTTCAAAATTCTTCGGCTGGCGCGAATCGGATCTTTGGCATCACTTCTCCCGCCAACGCCGCTCCCAGCACGCAGCTCACCTTCCCGTCGAACAACGCTTCTTTCGCTTCGGGCAAAAGCATTTTCCTCGCGGCTAACGCCAGCGATCCGGACGGCAACGTGAGCCGGGTCGAATTTTACGCCACAGTCGATTACCTCGGCCAAGGCGGCTCGCCGAGCACGACTCTGATCGGCTCGGACGCGACCGCTCCCTATCAGGTGGCGTGGAATTATCCGTCCGCCGATACCTACGCGATCACAGCCCGCGTGATCGATAATCGCGGAGGCACAACGGTTTCTGCTCCGATCAACGTCACGGTCACTCCGGTCAACCCCCAGGCACCGCTGCCGATCAGCCCACCGGAGCTGACCGAGCCGCGCGACGGCGCCGCCTTGCCCGCTAATTCCCCCGTCACGCTGCTCGCCACGCCCGGGAACGGCAACCGTCCAATCGTGCGCGTCGAATTCTACCGCGGCACCACCCTTATCGGCTCCGACACGACGCCTCCTTACTCGGTCACGGTGAACAACGTTCCCAATGGGCGTCAAACCTTCTTCGCCCGCGCCGTGGCAAACAACGGCGCGGAATCCACCTCCGCGCTGGCCGATGTTTCGATCGGGCTCCCTACCGCAATCGGCGCCGTCTCGCGCAAGACCCACGGCAGCGCCGGCGTCTTCGACGTCGACCTTCCTCTCAGCGGCACGCCGGCAGTCGAGAGCCGCTCCAGCACGGCGGGGCACTCGTTGGTCTTCACCTTCAGCAATCCCATCGCCAGCGGCAGCGCCGCGATCACCTCCGGCAGCGCGACTCTCAATGGGAGCCCTACCTTTAGCGGCAACACGATGACGGTGAACCTGACCGGCGTCGCCAATGCCCAGACCCTCACCGTCTCATTGAGCAACGTCACCGACACTTTCGGTCAGGTCCTGCTGTCGACCAGCGTTTCCATGTCCGTCCTGCTCGGTGACAGTAACGGGAACAACAGCGTGACCGCCTCCGATATCGCGCAAACTAAAGCCAGCGTCGGCGCCGCCCTCAGCTCCGCGAACTTCCGTTCCGACTTCAACCTCAGCGGCGCCATCAACGCCACTGACGTCGCCATTGCCAAAGCCGCCGCCTCCGGCGCGGCGGCCCCAGCCCGCTAAAGCGCGCATTAGCTCCTCGTTGCCGAAATGAAAACCTCTCCACTCGCCTCGCTTTGCGCTGTGCTCTCTGCTTCCGCGGTTTTCGCTGGGCCGGAGACGCTCACGCTCACGAACCCGTGTTTCTTCTCCATGGTCACACGCGCGCTTCGGTCGTTTGTTACGATATTAGGTCGGGGCAAGTGCTCGCCGGAGCAGGTTCCGGAAATTAAAG
>JBKJRK010000543.1:0-3796 GCA_046593135.1 Tepidisphaeraceae bacterium
ACACGCGCGACATCGTCGGCATGTACCGTTTCCTGAACGGGGTCTGGCGCAATTTGGTGGGCGACGAAGAGTCCAAGAAGGTCGTCGCCATCACCGATGAACCGATCCCTGCGGAACTCGACCGGCAGATGCACCGGACGATTAAGAAAGTCGCCGAGGACATTCAGAGCCTGCGGTTCAACACGGCGATTGCGGAGTTGATCAAGTTAAACAACGAGATCACCGGATCGGCATCCGTCCCGCGCGAGTTGGCTGAGAATCTCACGCTCATGCTCGCTCCTTTCGCCCCCCACCTTTCGGAAGAGCTGTGGGAGCGCCTCGGACACACCAAGAGCCTTACCCGCCGGCCCTGGCCGACGTACGATGAAGCGAAGTTGGTTGAATCAGAAATCGAGCTGCCGGTGCAGGTGAACGGCAAGGTCCGCGACAAGATTCGCGTCTCCGCCGACGCCGACGAGGCGACCATTCTTCAACTCGCCGAGGCCAGCGAGAAGCTCAAGCCGTGGATCGACGGCAAGACAATGAAGATGCGTAAGTATGTGCCGAAGAAACTGGTAAATTTTGTGGTTGGGTGAAATGCAGTTTTCGCCACAGATGGGGCACAGATGTACACAGATTAAGAGGTGTCTTCATCTGTGTACATCTGTGCCCCATCTGTGGCTAATTCTCTTTCCTTACCTGAAATGAGACGTGATGCCCGTTGAGATCGAAGCAAAAATGTCTGTTCCCGACCTGAGCGTGGTTCGCACCCGGCTTCAAGAGGTTGGCGCTACATCGGCAGGAAAGACTCTTGAAACCAATACGTTCTTCGACACCGAAGACCGCTCGCTCCTCGCCGCCGACGAGGGACTGCGCCTGCGGCGGAACGTCAAGGTCGACGGCGGCGCCGACGAACACGTCGTCACGTACAAAGGCCCGCGCCATCACGGCTCCCTCAAGAGCCGCGACGAAGTGGAGCTGACCGTCGCCAATTCCGACGACGCGATCCAACTGCTCGAACGGCTCGGCTTCGTCCGCATGGTCGCGTTCGAGAAACGCCGGGAGAGCTGGCATCTGGGAGGTTGCAAGGTCGAGCTCGACGAGGTGCCCTATCTCGGCTCGTTCGTCGAAATCGAAGGACCGGCCGAGCAAGACGTTCTCGCGGTTCGCGAGCAACTCGGACTCGCCGATCGCCCGATGGTGAAATCAAGCTACGTCGCGCTGTTGATGGGACACCTGCAGGAACGCGGGCAAATGCGTCGCGTCGTGACGTTTGCCGACGCCGGGGCTGAGCAACGGTGACGCACCGACTGGAACGCCTATGATGGTC
Source organism: Tepidisphaeraceae bacterium (assembly GCA_046593135.1). GTDB lineage: Bacteria > Planctomycetota > Phycisphaerae > Tepidisphaerales > Tepidisphaeraceae > JBKJRK01. The sequence continues at coordinate 1,310 of JBKJRK010000543.1, forward strand.
CTCCGCATCTTTATTTTGGCCGTGGCAATATCGGCGGCGAGTTGGGTTGCCGCCTGGGCCCGCGCCGACGGCGGCGCGAGCGGGGCGTCAACGTCACCCGAGGATGCGACCCACTCGCTCTCCGTACCCGACGGCTTTACCGTCGAGCGCGTCGCGGGGCCGCCGCTAGTCGAGCGGCCGATCATGGCAAGCTTTGATGACCGGGGCCGGCTGTACGTCGCCGACTCTTCGGGCGTGAATCTCGAAGGCGCGGAGCTGGCCAAGAACCCGCCCCACCGCATCTTGCTCCTCGAAGACGCCGACGGTGATGGCGTGTTCGACAAGAGCCGGGTCTTTGCGGACAAGATCGTTTTTCCACAGGGGCTGCTTTGGCATGACGGTGCGGTGTTCGTCGCCTCGCCCCCCTGTCTTTGGCGACTGGACGACACCGACGGCGACGGCGTGTGCGACAAGCGCACGGCGCTGATCACCGGCTTTCCACTCACCGGCGTTTCCGACGACATGCACGGGGCTTGCCTCGGCCCCGACGGGTTCGTTTACACGTTCTCCGGCCGGTTCCCGCACCACCTTCACGACGTACACGGCAAGCCGCTCGAGGCCGGCGGAACACAACCGGTGATGGTTCGCTGCCGTCCCGACGGCTCGCAGGCCGAGATCGTGTGCGGGACCCACGGCAACGGCGTCGAGGCCGCCTGGACCGACGAGGGCGACGCCTTTGTATCCGGCACTTTCTACGGCGGCGCCGGCATGCGCGACGCCCTGATCCACGCCGTCGAAGGCGGCAACTATCCGGTGCTGGACCGGCCCGCCTCCACCCACCAGATGAAAAATACCGGCGAACTCCTGCCGCCGTTGGTTCATATGGTGGCCACCGCCCCGGCGGGAATGATGCGCTACCGCGGGCGGGCGATGGGGGGCGAATACGAGAACAACCTCTTCTGCACGTACTTCAACCTGCACTCCGTTCACCGGCACGTCATCGAGCGCGACGGCGCGACGTTCCGCGCGACCGATGAGCCTTTCCTCACCTCCACGAACACCGACTTCCACGCGACAGACGTTTTACAGGACGACGCCGACGGCAGCCTGCTCGTGGTCGACACCGGCGGTTGGTTCCGCATCGGCTGCCCGACGTCACAGATCGCTAAGCCGGACGTGAAGGGCGCGATCTACCGCGTCCGCCGGAAGGGCGCTGCACCCGACGCCCCCACCCCTTCCACGAATCCAGCCGCAGCGATCCGGCGCGACGCGGCGTGGACGCAAACGCGTGCGGACGGACCGGCCGCGCGAGACGCGACACGGGCGGCGCTCGACGACGCGAGCCCGAGCGTCCGTCAGGTCGCCGCGTATGCGGCCGGCCTTCATCGAGACGGCGCGGCGACAAAGAAATTGGCGGAGCTCGTGGCGTCCGACGTTCCTCCCGTCCGGCGTGAAGCCGCTGCCGCGCTGGGGCGAATCGCAAACGCCGACGCGGTCCCGGCGCTTCTCGCGGCGCTCAAAGGCGGTACCGCCGACCGGTTCCTCGAACACGCCGTCGTCTACGCGTTGATCCGAATCGGCGACCGCGAGGCGACGGCCAAGGGCTTGGCCGACGGCGACCCCGCCTTGCGGCGCGGCGCGCTGCTGGCCCTGGATCAGATGGATGACAATCGGCTGACGGCTTCGAGGGTACTGCCGCTGCTCAACCCGGCCGAGCCGGCGCTGCATGCGGCGGCCGCCCGCGTGCTGTCGCGCCACCCGGAATGGGCTGCGGCAATGCTCGGGTATTTTCGTGAGACCCTTCCGGCGGGGGGCGACCTGCCAGTCGCCCGGCGGGACGAACTCCGGCGGCAGTTGATCGTCTTCGCCGCCGACTCCGCCGTGCGCGAACTGATCGCCGACATTCTGCGCGATGCGAAGACGGGACGCGACGTGAAGCTGCTGATGCTCGAGGCCATCGGCGAGGCGCCGGTCGCCGCCGGCGACGACGGGAGCGTATCCACTTCGTGGGACGCGGCGTTGCGGCAGAGCCTCGCCGACCGCGACGGGCAGGTCGTCCGCCAAGCGGTTTTTACGATTCGCGCGCTGCCGAGCGCCGAGGAGGCGGCCGTCCAGCGCGTCAGGTTCGATGACGCCCTGCTCGACGTGGCGCGCGACGACGCTCGACCGGCCGAGCTGCGAGTCGACGCGCTTGGAGTAGTCGCCGCGCGCCTGGACGCCGTCGAGGCGCCGCTGTTCGACCTCTTGCTGTCGTCGTTGGCAAAAAAATCGCCCGCCCCGCTACGTGCCGCGGCCGCCGAGGCGGTGGGCCGGTCGAAGCTCGCTCCGGATCAACTGAAGCGCCTCGCCGAGCCGCTGGCGTCCGCGGGTCCGCTGGAACTCCCAAAGCTGCTGCCCGCTTTCGGGCGCAAGGGGGACGGCGGCGGGGACGCGGTGGTTGGGGCGGCGCTCGTCGCCGCACTGGAGCGCGCCCCGGGCGCCAAAGTGATTCGGCCGGAACTTCTCGAG
>JBKJRK010000112.1:0-12179 GCA_046593135.1 Tepidisphaeraceae bacterium
TCGAAGCGATGGGACTGAAATATTTCGTCACCGGATCGATGGCGTCGATGCGTTACGGCGAACCGCGGTTTACGAACGACATCGATATCGTGATTGACCTGCCGCCGACGCACGTTCAGGAGCTTTGTTCGCGGTTTCCCGAGGATGATTTTTATGTCAGCGAAGACGCCGCTCGGGCGGCAGCGGCAAGTGACGGGCAGTTCAACGTCGTCCACCCGGAGTCCGGCCTGAAGGTCGCCCTGATGATGGCGAAACACGACCCGCTTGACTCACTCCGGCTCGCCCGAGCCGCCCGCCTGCCAACGGACGGCGGCGGCGAAGCGATGTTCTCCATCGCCCGAAGACATCATTGTGAAAAAGATGGACTTCTTCCGCGAAGGCGAGTCGGACAAACACCTGCGAGACATTGCAAGTATCCTGAAAATCATGGGTGATCAGCTCGATATGTCCTATATCGCGGAATGGGCCGCACGGATCGGTGTTAGCGATGTTTGGACAAACCTGCTGACACAGACCGGCCGCTCGTAGCGCGTGAAATGCTCTCCTCCATCGACCACATCAACCTCGTCGTCACCGACCTCGCAAAGATGCTCGCGTTCTACCGCGATGTGCTCGGCCTCAATGTCACGAAGCAGGTCACAATCAGCGGCGACTGGATCGGCAGGACGGTCGGACTACAGAACGTTCAAGCCGATGTGGTTTACCTCGACCTCCCGGCGGGGCCGCGGATTGAGTTGTTAAGGTATTTGTCGCCGGACCCGATTCGCGCGAAGGACGTGGACCGGCCGAACACGCTCGGCCTGCGGCATCTGGCGTTCAAGGTTGATGACGTTGATGCGACGGTCGCGCGATTCAAGCAGGCTGGGGTTCAGTTTCTCAGCGACGTGCAGGCCGTGCCGGACTCGCAAGTAACGTACGCCGGGGGCGTGCGGAAACGGCTGGTTTATTTCCGCGATCCGGAGGGGAACATTCTGGAGTTGTGCGAGTACAGATAGGGGCGAACCTTGTGTTCGCCCTGTGTCGCCATCGCGAGCGGAGGGGCGGTGAAGACAAGCTGCGCCCCTACAGGGATCTCCGGAGTTCGCGGAACACGTTAGCCATCTCCGGCTTCTGAAAGTGGGCATTGAGGCCGCTGGGGTTGGGCAACACCCAGATTTCGGCGTCGCCGATCCGCTCATTCTGCCGGCCGACGTTGGCATGCTTCCGGCCGAACGCGGCGCGATACGCGCCGACGCCGAGAATGGCGAGCACGTTTGGCCGGTATCGTTTCACTTTCTGTTCGAGGCGCCGGCCGCCTTCAATGTAATCCTCGGACGTCAGTGCGTCCGCGGCGGCGGTGGCGCGATCAACAACGTTGGTGATGCCGTAGCCGAGAGCCAAAAGCTCCTGCTCGTCGAACGGCGACAGCAGCCGCGGCGTGAAACTCGCGGTATAAAGCGTCGGCCAGAAGCGGTTGCCCGGGCGGCCGAAGTGGTGGCCGATGGCGGCGGTGTAAAGGCCGGGGTTGATGCCGCAGAAAAGAACCTTCAAATTTGGCGCAATCACGTCGGGCAGCGTCCCGCCCTTCGCGGCTTCGAGTTGCGCCTTCGTCGGCGTCCACGGCTTCGTCGACTTCATGCCGCGCATCATATCGCCGCCGTCATGCGGGCGCGATACGATTCGCCGCATGCGAACCACGACGCTCTCCGGCTTCGGCCTTGCCCTTTTCATCCTTGCCTCTCTCGCAGCCGCGTCCAAGCAGGACGCCGGTGACGAAGCCGGCTTTGAACCCATCTTCGACGGCAAGACTCTTGACGACTGGAAAGCCCCCGACATGAGCTTCTGGCGCGTCGAAGACGGCGCGATCACCGGCGAAGTTACTGAAAACCACAAGCCGAAGGAAAACGTCTTCATCGTTTGGCAGGACGGAACGGTGAAAGACTTCGAGCTGCGGTTCAAGTTCCGTATCACCGGAAAATCCGCCAACTCCGGCATGCAATTCCGCAGCGAAGTGAAAGACGGCGGCCTCGTCCATGGCTATCAGGCCGACATGTCCGGCGACGGCAAATGGACCGGCGGGATCTTCGACGAATACGGCCCCCGCGAATCCCTCGCCGCGCGCGGCACCTCGACCACTTGGGACGCCGACGGCACGAAAGTCGTTAAACCCCTCCCCGGCGGGGATCCTCTCGCCGGAGACAAGAAGCCCGACACGACCCAGTGGACCGACTACCACATCATCGCCGAGGGCGGGCACGTCGTCCTCAAGATCAACGGAGTCGTCACCGCCGAACTGCACGACCACGACCCGCGCCGCCGGGTGGAAGGCGTGCTGGCGATGCCGATCATCCCTACCGAAATGAAGGTCCAGTACAAGGACGTGCGCTTGAAACGGCTGGTAGATTAAGCCGCCACAATGAACTGCAGACCGTTCAACCGGCGTCGGCCGCCCTGGAATTGAACGCCTGGGGACGTCGAGGCGCCACGGCAACCAAAAAGTACAGTAGTAAACACCATGGCATGAGACTGAATAACGCCAGCGGCTTGGGGAACACTTGGTTAAACAGTGAAGATAAGGGAAATCCGCCGTCCCAGTAAAAGAAGTATGCGGCGAGAAGAAACACACCGGCAACCAAGCCATAAGCGTTAGCAAAACTTGGGGCGAATGCGTAGAGCAGCGGTGCGAGCACTACGAGATATTGGACTCCGAACCCGGGTGCAAGTGTGAGAAATAAACCATACGTGACCGCCGCCACACGGTATCGATCAAACCGGTCGGTCAATCGCCTAGCGAGAATGCCCCAGATTGCTGTGCACCCGAGGATGACCCAACTGCCCCACCGATTGTAGAGCGCGGCGGGATGGTATTGTACGAGTGATCCGTCAGCCGCGACACCGCCAGCAAACGCCTCGCGTAGTATAAACAACACGCCCCAGGGGTCCGGCTGCGACTTGTACGCCAACACGTTTTTTGCAAATGCGGGTTCTGTTAGCAGCGGCGGCAGGTACGGGACCGCCAGTACCGCAGTCCCGCGAGGAACAATACCAATTCCTTCCGTGACCGCGTGCCCAGCGCCAGCGGGAGGATAAGTAGGACCGGGATCAGCTTGATATTAATCGCCAAGCCCAGCGCAATCCCTCCAAAGAATGGCCGGCGGCAATCTTGAAGCAAATAAACGGCGAGGAGGCTGAGCATGGCGTAGGCGGCGTCGGTGTTGCCGTGATATCCGCTGATTAAGATCGCGCAAGGGTTCCACGCGTACATCGCGGCTATCGCCAGCCCTCTGCGGGGACTGGCACCGCGAGCGACCATCACTTTGCGGATGAGCATCGCGCTGGCGAAATCGGCTGCTATCACCGGTAGTCGAAACGAATGGGAACAATCCGTCATGCCGGCCTGCCAGCAGAAATGCGAGCAGGCTCCAGTACCCCGGTAACGGCGGGTGGTTGAAGAGCGGGTCGATGCGGTACGTAGCAACCAAGCCGTTCGCCTCGATGCGATAGGCGAAGTGGAGAAAGCTGATCGTGTCGGTGGTGCCCCAGGAAATCCACGATACTGCAAGGCGCGCCGCGAAGCCTGCGGCAATGACTGCCCACAACGCGGGCGCCGCCCACGGCGACCCGGCCCGAGCCGCCGCTTCAATAGAATCCTGCTTTTCGGCGCGTGCATTCACGGAGCGGGGGGTTGGGGGCCGGCATTTGGCTGGTCGGCGGCGGAGAGGTGCTTCAGCGTGCCGTAGATCACCCACAGGTGGTGCAACAGCCCGCCGAACTTGTCGCTCATTTCGGCGCGGACGAAATCGGTCCCCTCGGCGAGGTTTTCGTTGTGCTCTTCGACGTAATCGACGAGTTCGGCGATCGCCTGGCCCAATACGGCGCGAGCGGTTTCCTCCGCGGGCTTGGTCCGGCGCTTGATAAGGCCGTGTTCCTGGAGCCAGCGTTGGAAATCGTCGCGCTGGGCCTGCCGCTGTTCCTCGAAACGCTGCTCGTTCTTGCGCGCGAGCATGAGTTGCTCTTTCGCAATGGCGACCTGTTCCCGACCCATCATCACGAGTTCGCGTGTCAGCCCGATCAGCTCCGACAACTGGACCGGCACGTCGGCCTGCGTCGGCGGCGCGGGGGGCGGCGGGACCACGGTCCCCGTCCCCTCGATCTCACCGGTCGTAAAACTCTCCGGGCTGGTCAAAGCGTCTCCCTTGCGTTCGGCGGCCGGCATTGTCCGCCATTCGGCAGTCGGATTCAAATCACTGCGAAATTGCAGCGTGACGTTTCAATTCTTCCCGATGTCGGATGGGTTTCAGCGATTTCCCACCGTTGCGAGCCTCGTGGCACGGGTTTCCTAACCCGTGTTTTCGCTGGAAGACACGGGTTAGGAAACCCGTGCCACTGGCGGTTCATTACGCGATCAATTCGTGCACGACCCGCGGGTCCTCGGCGGGGCCGATGAGGCGCTGGTTGAGGCCTTGGTAGAGATAGCTGAACTTGTGGGGGTCGAGGCCGAGCTGGTGGAGGATCGTCGCCTGAAGGTCGTGAACGTGGACTTTGTTTTCGACGACCCGGTAGCCCAACTCGTCAGTTTCGCCGAACGAGATGCCGGGTTTGATGCCGCCGCCGGCCATGAAGATGGTGAACGCGTGGGGGTGGTGGTCACGGCCGAGGAACTTGGAGCCGTTGCGCTCTTCGTTGAGCGGCGTGCGCCCGAATTCCCCGCCCCAGACCACCAACGTCTCGTCGAGCATGCCGCGGTGTTTGAGGTCGTCGAGCAGCGCGCCGATAGGCTTATCGACGTCCCCCGTCTTGGTGGGCAGGCCCTTGATGAGATCGTTGCCGTCGTTGATGCCGTGAAGGTCCCAGCCCCAGTCGAACAACTGCACGAACCGCACGCCCTTCTCAACGAGCCGGCGGGCAAGCAGGCAGTTGTTCGCAAACGACCCCGACCCCGGCTTGGCGCCGTAGGCGGCGACCGTCTCGGGACTTTCCTTGCTGATGTCCATCACTTCGGGCACAGCCGTCTGCATGCGATAGGCCAGCTCGTACTGGCTGATCCGCGTGAGCGTTTCGGGGTCGCCGAAGGTCTGAAGCTCGACTTCGTTCAGGCTGCGCAGCGCGTCGAGGCTCCGCCGACGGGTATCGCGGTTCATGCCCTTTGGGTCGGTGACGTACAGGATCGGTTCCCCGCTGCTGCGGCACTGCACGCCTTGGTAAACACTCGGCAGATACCCGCTGCTCCACAGGCTCTTTCCGCCCGACGGGTCGGTGCCGCCGGACACGAGCACGACGAAGCCGGGCAGGTTTTCGCTTTCGGAGCCGAGCCCGTACGTCACCCACGACCCCATCGACGCCTTGCCGGCGATCGCGTGACCGGTGTGGAGCAAAAGCTCGGCGGGCGAGTGGTTGAACTGGTCCGTGTACATCGACTTCACCACCGCGATGTTGTCGGCATGGCGTGCAATGTTCGGAATCAGGTCGCTCATCCACGTGCCGTTGCTACCGTGCTGACGAAACTTGTGCGGCGTGCCGAGACACTTGGGGTGGCCGGTGATGAACGCGAACCGCTCACCCTTCAAAAATGAATCCGGGCACGGCTGTCCGTTGATCTCAATCAGCTTGGGCTTGTAATCAAACAAATCATGCTGCGGCGGAGAGCCGGACATGTGGAGGTAAATGACGCGCTTGGCCTTCGGCGCAATGCCGGGCAGCTTGGGCGTGAGCGGATTGGAGGCCTGCGCCGCTATGCCTTGCGGCGCCGCACCGGCGGCGAACGAGTTCTTGCCCATCAGCGAAGCCAGGGCGAGCGCGCCGATGCCACTGTTGCACCGCTGGAAAAAATGCCGGCGGGTAAGGAGCTGGGCTTGGCGTTGGTGAAAGTTCATGTTCGTGTCTTTCCTCCTCGTCCACCGGGAAGAGGAACGGGGTCAAGGATTTTCATATCTGCAATTTGAGATCTCAGATTTAAGACCGTCACCCTCTCGTCAACACGCCGTCGAGGTTCAGCAGCACGTTCGACACGACCGTCCACGCCGCCAAGTCCGCCGGGTCCGCGCCGGCGGGCACGGGGCCGTGCGGTTCGGTTGCCATAGCCTGCGCCGCCACGGCGTCGGTGCGGTAGTGGGCGAGTTCGGCGTTGTAGAGGTCAACGACCTGCTTCACCTGCTCCGGCAACCCCGGTCGTGAATGGCACAACTTCAAGGCGAATGCCGCCCGGGCCTCGGCCGTTGCGCCACCTTCTTTCGAAATCCGCCGGGCCAGGGCCTGGGCACATTCGACGTAGACCGGATCATTCAACGTCACGAACGCCTGAATCGGCGTGCTCGTGTGAATGCGGCGCACGGTGCATTGCTCGCGGCTCGGCGCGTCGAACGCGGCCATCGACGGGTACGGCGTCGTGCGCCGCCAGAACGTGTACAGGCCGCGGCGATACCGGTCTTCGCCGGCGCTGGTCGGGTACGTCCGGCTGCCGTCAAATGCGGCCTGCCAAAGCCCGTCGGGCTGCGGCGGATAGACCGACGCCCCGAACATCTTGTGGCTCAGCAGGCCACTCAGCGCCAGCGCCTGGTCGCGGACGGCTTCGGCTTCGAGCCGCAAGCGCGGGGCGCGGGTGAGCAGGCGATTCGTCGGGTCGGCGGCCAGCGTTTCCGGCGTCAGCTTCGACGACTGCCGGTAGGTCGCCGACGTCATCACCAGCTTCAGCAGCCGTTTCATGTCCCACTTCAAGTCGTCACGGAACGTGACGGCCAGCCAGTCGAGCAGTTCCGGGTGCGTGGGCGCCTGGCCCATGATGCCGAAATCTTCCTGCGTCAGCACGAAGCCGGCGCCAAAAAGCGACGCCCAAAAACGGTTGACCGCCACGCGGGCCGTGAGTGGGTTTTCCGGATCGACGAGCCATTTTGCGACGCCGAGGCGGTCATGCCCGGCGTCTTTCGGGAGCGTGTTGAAGGCCGCGGGCACACCGGCTTCGACGACGTCGGCGAGGCTTCGGTAGTTACCCTTCACGAGCAGCCGGGTTTGCCGCCGTTTGTCCGGCGGCAACTCTTTCATGATCGCCGCCTCGGCCGGCTTGATCTCGGCGAGCTGCTTACTGAGCTGCGCCAGCTTCTCGCGCTGCGGTGCAAAAGCCGGCGAGACGGACTTGAAGTAATCCGTCAGCCGCGTCTTCTGTTCCGCGGTGCGCCCCTCCGGCGCGATCGCGACCAGATCGGCGACGTCCGCGGGCAACTCGCGGACGGGGCGACTGGCCGCAGTCGCGGAGATGCGGAACCGGCCGAGCGAGAGGTTCGGGTAGTTTTGCGTGAGCGTAAATGTCAGCGCGCCGCCCAAGCCGGCGCCGACATCGTCCGCACCGGTTTGGAAGACCGCGGCGTGGCGCTTCCCGAACTGCGGGGAAACGGCCCAACCGGAGTTCTGGGCGGGGTCGGCGTCTATAGACTTGGCCGCGGAAAATTCCGCCTGCTCGAAGCTCGCGGACGCGCCCGTCAACGCCACGAACGACGGCCCGCCGGGGATGATTTCCAGTGCCGCGTCCGGGCCCTTTGGGATCAACGTTGACCAGACGAGCTTACGATCGGCGTCGAAGACCGAAACCCGCGCGCCGTCGAGCCGGCTGTTGAGGTCGGCGCCGTCCGCCCGCGGCCAGATGACGAGCTTGTTCAGCTCGTGCGTCTGCTGGAGGTCGACTTCCCACCACGGGTTGTCCTGCTGATCCGTATGCGTAACGCTCTTATTCTCGAACACGCCGTCGGTCTTGCCGTCGATCGCGCGTTGGGCCAGGCCGTCATGATTGGTGCTCGATTGGGTCGCCGTGCCTTTCAGCGCTACGTTTTCGACGCCGGAGAATGCCTGCACTTCGGCGACGTGGATGATCTTGCCCGCCCCCGGCACGTCGATCCGCACAAACCGTCCGCCGCCCTTCCCCGCGACTTGCCCCGCGGATTGGTAGCCGACCTTCAGGTCGTTCAACACGAAATTCCCGTCGTCTCCGCGGCCCGGCCCCTTCTGCGGCAGGCTGTCGTCGGGCAACGCTTCGATACGGAAGGCGGTGATGCCCTTCAGATCGGTGGGCGTCGTGATCGTGTAAACATCCGTCGCCCCGCGCGTGACCGATGCGAGGATCGACCCGTCCGCCTGCTTTGCGAGCGTCGCGCCGCCGGTGCTGACAAACGTCTCCGGCTGCAGCACGACCCAGCCGCTGCTCGTGTTGCGGGCCGTGCCCTCCCACTCCGCCTGCTTCGAGGCCAGCGCCGCGGAGTCGATCTCCGCGTTCACTTTTGCGATTTGCGTTTCGAGGTCCTTGCGTTGCCGTTCCTGCTCGCTCGTCGGCACCTGAATCTTCGGAGAGTCGTCCGGCTGGTCGTTGTCTTCGGTCTGGTTAAAAAATGCGTAGAACGAGTAGTACTCCCGCTGCGTGATCGGGTCGTACTTGTGCGTGTGGCATTCCGCGCAGCCCATCGTCAGGCCCATCCACACCTGCACGGTGACGTTCGTGCGGTCCTTCACGGCGGCGGTGCGCCACTCCTCGTCGTCGGTGCCGCCTTCGATGTTGGTCATCGTGTTGCGGTGAAAAGCGGTGGCGACGATCTGGTCCCTCGTAGGGCCCGGCAGAAGGTCGCCGGCGATCTGCTCGACGGTGAACTGGTCGTACGGCAGGTTGCGGTTGAACGACTGGATGACGTAATCGCGGTAGGGCCAGGCCGTGAAACGCAAAGGGTCCGAGCCGTAGCCGCCGGAGTCGGCGTAGCGGGCGAGGTCGAGCCACACGCGCGCCCAGCGCTCGCCGAAGTGCGGGTTGGCGAGGAGCCGGTCGATCAGGCGGTCGTACGCATCGGGGGCCGTGTCGGCCAGGAACTGGTCCAACTCGGTCGGCGTCGGCGGCAGGCCGGTAAGGTCGAGCGACGCACGGCGGATCAGGCTGTACTTGTCGGCCTCCGGCGCCGGCTTAATGCCCTGCTTCTCCTGAGCCGCGAGGATGAAGTGATCGATGGGATTGCGAACCCACCCCGGGTCTTTCACGGCCGGGGGCGCCGCTTTCACCGGCTTCACGAACGACCAGTGCTTCGACTTGACTGTCTCGATTTTCCCGTCCGGCCAACTCGCACCTTGCTGAATCCAGCGAGCCAGGACGTCGATTTCCTTCGCAGTGAGCCGCTCCCCCTTCGGGGGCATCACCTCGTCCGGCTTGTCGCCGCGGACGAGCTTCATCAAATGGCTCTTCTGCGCGTCCCCCACAATAATCGGGGGCTCCCCCGAATCCCCCGCCTGAAACGCGATCACCTTGCTGTCGGCCCGGAAACCGCCTTTCTGCTTCTCCGGCCCGTGACACTCGTAACACCGCGCCGCCAAAATCGGCTGCACGTCCTTCGCATAATCCACCGGCCCGTCCGGCTTCGGAAACCCGGGATCGGCCGACACGCGTCCCACGCCCCACAGCGCCAACGTGCCAAGACTGACTGTCGTGACGACGAGTAAAACACGGAACGAAAACCGTTTGCGGAAAATGCGCATTACTGTTTCTTTTGTACCGCGAAAAATGGGCTGCCGTTGTGAATACCGAGGTTGTGAATACGGAGAAGGTGGCGCCTCGGGCATTATACCCGATCAATTTTCGGGCAGTAAGCGCATTACTCGCCAAATGATACGACAGGGTCGATCGGTCGGTTCCAGTCCCCATCTCGCGGGCTTCCGCCCGCGGCTATCAAAATCCTTCGTTTGCAATCATCGGCCTCCATCCCGCGCAATCGGGAAGAACGCTCAACCTCTGCGGAGCTACCAGCCGCGGGCGGAAGCCCGCGAGAAACGAAGCACTTTGTCAGTAGTTCGTTGCCCTCGGCACGGGCAGCTTCATCGTCTTTTCATCCGCGACGCGGAACGAGAACAAATCGGCGTTCTGGCAGACGAATCGAAGCTGAATCGTCTTCCCCTGCACCGCTTTCAGGTCCGCGTTCGACTTCCACCGCGTCCAGCCGTTTGCTCCCTCGGCGAGCGTGTCGGATCGGATCGGTTCACAGGCGTCGGCCTCGAACCCTTTTACGGGCGTTCCCTTTTCGTCCAGCACTTCGACCGCAACCGAGCCTTTCGACGCGTCGGCGTTGACGAACAATCGGTCGCCGTCGCAGCGGAAGGGTTGGGTGACGAGTTCGCCCTTGTCGGCGCCGGCGCGCCAGGAGGCGAACCCGTCGAGCCGGGTCGTCGCCAGGCCGATGGCGGATTTCCAGTTTGTTTCCTTCGTGTCGTGGCGGATTGGGAACCCGCCGTAAGGGAACCACATTTCGCGGTCGGTAATGATCGGGTCGGCCGGGCCGGGGACCATGCCCATGTCAAACGTGCCTTCCGCGCCGACGTCGAGCCACGCCTCGCGCCACGGGCGGTGCCATTTGATCCCGTCGGCGCTGAAGGCGAGTTGCTGGCGGAAGAAACCGGCTTCGTCGTGCATCGTGAGAAAGCCGAGGTAGTAGCCGCCGTGCTGCATGACGAACATGTATTGAATGTTCGAGGTCGGCGGGTCTTTCTCGTCCGCCCGAAGAACGAGTTGCTCGTTGGCCCAGTGGATGCCGTCATCGCTCGACGCCCACGCCTGCACCCGCTTGGCCGCCCACGCTCCGGAAAGCGAAGTGCCGCCGCCGTCGTCTTTCCCCTGGTTGACTGATCGCAGCACGAACTTTTCGTTCTTCACTTCCGCCGCGGCGTTCGGCTTGAAATGGACGACCGGGCCGTCAAACGATTCCTTCCCCTCCGCAAGCTTCGTGTTGGTGAACGTCGGCATGTACGCGAGGAACGGCTTTTCCTCGCCCGACGCCGTGATCTCGGTTCCGGAGAGTTCCCACAGCTTGTAGTACGCGACGAACTGGTTCCGCCGGTTGTCCCACATGACGTGGATGATGTCCGACGGGGCAAACCACGACGGGCTGAGCGGGTGTTCTTTCCAGTCGATGCCGTCGGGGGAGAAGGAGATGAACTCCCCGGCGTACGTGAAGCGCACGCCGAGGTAGCGCCGCTCCGCCGGCGTCTCCGGCCTCGGGTCGCGCGCGACAGAACGCGTACCCTTCTCCGGATGCGGCCCCAGCGGGAGCAGGTTCGTCGCCGGCGCGCCGCCAAACTGCTCGACCCCGAGGTTCGGCTTCGTCCACGAAACACCATCCGGCGAGGTGGCGTAACCCCAGCGATAAAAATTGTCGGCGTAGTCGTACGTGATGTACCACAGGCGAAACAGCCCGCTCTTTTCGTCCTGCATCAGCCGGTTGCCCCAGACGTAAGGGCCGACGCCTTCCCACTTCTCCGTCTGCTTCATGACCGGGTTGGCCGGGTGCCGCTTCGCCGGGAAAAACTGCTGGCTCAGACCCGTCGTTTTCGCGACGGTGTGGTTGTCGAGCAACAAGACGCCGTCGCTCGCGTGAACTGCCAATCCGGTCGCCGGCTGCGGCGCGCTCGAATCATCCGCTCCCTGCGCCGCCCGATTGGCGACGCACACCGCCGAAAGGATCAACCACGCCGTTGAAGTGATGAAAACCGGTTTCATTTTTTCGCTCCGAGGATTCGGGTCCGGGCTCCGCGCCGTCGCGTCGCCCGGGCGGACAGCCGCCTTGGTATACCATACCATCGTCGGCTCTCGACGTGGCAAGGGGGGTGGCGGACTATCACGCCCTGCCCGCACCTCTTCTCCGCGGCCCCGCGCCTGCGTATGAAGTGTTCTTTTCCCGAAAATGAATTCCTACGCCGCCGAAGTGGATTCGGGAGGAACGTGCAAGCGTGTGTCGGCATTGCGCGCCGTCGTGCGAACTCCAGCCGCCAGGAAAAACATTTCCATCAATCGCCGGACCGATTCCTCGGATTCGTCGCCCGAGTCGACGACCGTGCCCTCGCGCACCGCCGCGCAACCCCCGTTCACGAGGGCCACGAATTCCCAGGTTTCGCCCGCCGGAGACGTGTAAATGAATAACGATTGCTTGATGCCGAGAGTTGTAGCGTCCATGCGAATGATCTCCTCGTCCTTGAGGAAAACTCCCCCCTGTCCGCCGCCCTCTTGGCGGCCGGTGCGGCACCATACCGACGCCGCTGCCGCGCGGCAACCGCGCAAAAGTTGCATGCGATTTCGGACGTCGTGAGAGGGGTTTAAAATCGTCCGGCGAGTAGCACAACCAACATCCGCATGGAACCTCCCATTGCCGCGAGCCATAACGTAATGCCGTTCACTGGCCGCGGCCGCGCCG
>JBKJRK010000193.1:0-4602 GCA_046593135.1 Tepidisphaeraceae bacterium
GTTTACCCGTGTCTTCCACGGAGAATACGGGTTTGGAAACCTGCGATGCGTTAAAAGTTTTCGACCGGAAAAAAACGTTACTCGTCATCCCCACAATCCAAATTCCAAAATTCGCGATCCAAAATGCCTACCTCTGCTCGACAGCTTCGTCGTCATCTCCTGACGTGTCGGCCATTTCGGTGATGTCGCTGGCTTCGTCGTCAATGGCCGAGCCGGTCAAGTCGCCGAGCTTCTGCTTCATGAGGCGGCCGACCTTGAACTTCACCGTTCGCTTCTCGGGAACCGCGACGGGCTCGAGCGTCTTGGGGTTCTGGGCCTTGCGGGCCTTTCGCAACTTCGTCTCGAAGACGCCGAAGTCACGGAATTCCAAGCGGTTGCCCTTCCCCAGCTCGGCGACGATCTCGTCGAGGAACTGCTGCACCACGCGTTTGACCTGCACGCGCTTGTTGTTCGAGCTCTCGGCGATGCGGTCGATCAGCTCTTTCTTCGTGATGGTGGCCATATGGCGTTCCTCGGGCGGTTCTAACGTTTGATGGGAAACAGACTTAATCCAATATGACGAGCCGGCGGCGGAATTTCAACAGGAATTTTTCGACTTACCATCCTTAGGTTGAAACACGACAATCCGTTAACTGCCCGTGAACGGGGGCTTTAGAAACCGTAACTAACTACAAAATAAAAAGTTAACGATATCGGACGCCCACCCGATGTGTCACGGCGCGGCGTTCATAACTGTCGTAATTTCCGATTCCGCCTGAGCCGTGAAACCCGAAGCCGTTGCTGATCTGCCTGTCATCAAAGCGGATGGAGAAATATTCCGCCGTGAGTTCTTCATACCCGACCGCCACACCCGCTTCTCGGTCGGCTCGACTGAGCGCCAGGGCCGGCTGGTCCTGCGCCACCGGGGGATCAAACACCAAAGCCGACGCGGCGATCGCCTCGTATTCAGTTTCGGGCACGGCGGACCGCGCGGGGAGCCTCGCCTTTGACTGGCATCCGGCGACGGCCATCACGCACGCGAAAATCATCGGGAAACGGGACATAACTTTCGCATCACAAATGCAGTACCACTCGACTACCGCCGTAAACCGCGGGGGCCACCTTTAACGGATGTGGTTTTACGGCAACACCGAGTGTTGCCGGGGAAGCCCTTTATGGGATGGCCCCGAGGCGGAGTGCCTTATACGGATCGTGATTAATCCTCGCGCGAGTTCAGGGCCGCTGAAGCGGCCCCGCCGGCTGGAAAATTGAGCCGTGACTCGCACGGATTAATCCCGATCCGTATTATTGGTCAGATCTGAAAATCGGGCACGAACTCGCTCGTTCGGCCTTTTACCCGCCGTTCGCGGTACTTCAATTTGGGCGGCTCCGCGCTGACCTGGTTAAACGCCGGCACGCTCGACGTGATAAACACGTTGCCCCCGATCACCGAACCCGCGCCGATAACCGTTTCGCCGCCGAGAATCGTCGCGCCGGCGTAGATCGTGACGTCGTCTTCGATCGTCGGATGCCGCTTGCGCCCCCGCCACACCTGGCCCATGCCCGGGGCGAGGGCGCCGAGAGTAACACCCTGGTACAATTTCACATTCGCCCCGATTTCCGTCGTTTCGCCGATCACGACGCCGGTGCCGTGGTCGATGAAAAAGCTCCGGCCGAGCTTGGCGCCGGGGTGAATGTCGATGCCGGTCAGGCTGTGGGCATACTCCGTCATGATGCGCGGCAAGAGTGGTACGCCGAGCAGGTAAAACTCGTGGGCGAGACGCTGCACCGTAATGGCGAGCAGGCCGGGGTAGCAGAAGATCGTTTCGTCCGTGCTCTTGGCGGCGGGGTCGCCGTCGAAGGCGGCTTGGACGTCGGCGGCGAGGATTTCGCGGACGGCGGGAATCCGGTCGAAAAACGCCGCCACAATCTCACACGCCGCCTTGTCGCAAGGTTGATGCTCAATCGTGATGCTCGGGGAACTGCCGTGCCCGTTCCCGTTCGCTTGCGGCGTTTCTTCGCGGTATCGCAGGCAGCAATGCACCTGGTCGAAGAGCATCTCCTGCACCTCAACCAGCAGTTCACCAACTCGGAACCGAATATTTTCCTGCGTCAGCCCCTGCTTGCCGTAGTAGCCGGGAAAGATGATCTGACGGAGCAGCTCGATCGATTGAACAATGACGTCACGGTTGGGCAGCAGCACCCGGTCCAAGTGCTGCATCCGCGGCTCGGCCAGGACGCTACCGATTAACTGATCCACGACACCGGGCAGCCGACTGTTTAACGTTTCACGGTCCATCTCGCTCGCCGGGGCGCTGTGGCCCGGCCTCCAGCAGTTTCATAGTAATTGAAGAGACGAAAGACGTGGTTGCCGTCACATCGGACGGCTCGTACATGCGCACGAGGCCGGCAGGGAGGAGTTGTTCGGGCGAAGCATCGCCGGAATGATACGCCTTGCCCCGGCCGGCGGCAAAGGAATAATACCCGTCCGCGACTTGTCTCACAGGCAACGGATGTTTCGGATTCCTGGCTCCAAGTCGCTACGCCGGTTGTACGCCGCCCGATCGCCGCTTGCGGTTTCGCGACCCAGATCGGGTCCGAGCTTCACGGCACGCACGACGGATTGCGAAACCGCAAGCGGCGGGCAAACCTTTTGGGCAAAATACGCAAATTGACGGAGTGGCTGCATGGAAGCATTGATGATCGGCGTTTCGGGGATGCGGGGCACGGTCGGGGGCACCCTTACGCCGCCGGTCATAACCCGCATGGCGTCTGCGTTTGCCGTGTGGCTGTTGGAGAATGACAAACCCGCCAACGGCACGCACTTCCGCGTCGTCTTCGGACGCGACGGCCGGCCCAGCGGCTACTGGGTACGCGACGCCGCCGCCTGTGCGCTGGCCGCCAGCGGAGTCGAAGTCATTGACCTCGACGTCGTCACCACGCCCGGCGTGGCGATGATGGTTAAGCACACCGGCGCCGACGCCGCCCTGATCGCCACCGCCTCCCACAACCCGATCGAGTGGAACGGTCTGAAGTTCCTCAACCGCCACGCCGTCGCCCTGCCGCCGGCCCAGGCGGACGCGGTGAAGGCGCTGTACGAAGCCGGCGCGACGCGATACGTCCGCGTCGAATCGCTGGCACCCCCCGTCCGCAACAGCGAAACGCACGCCCTGCACGTGAAGCGGACGCTCGATTACGTGGACGTGCTGGGCATCTCGACCAAGCGGTACAAGGTAGTGCTCGACAGCGTCAACGGGGCCGGGTGCGTCGTCGGGGCGACGCTGCTCGGCAAGCTCGGCTGCCAGGTCGTTCATCTCAACGCCACGCCCAACGGCCAGTTCCCCCACGAGCCCGAGCCGATCGAAAAGAACCTCACCGGCTTGTGCGACGAAGTCCGCCGGCAGCGTGCGTCTGTCGGCTTCGCGCAAGACCCCGACGCCGACCGTCTTGCGATCGTCGATGAAAACGGAAGATTCATCGGCGAAGAATATTCCCTCGCCCTGGCCGCCAAATTGATTCTCTCGAAAAAGCCCGGCGGGATTGTCGTCGCCAACCTCTCGACCAGCCGGATGATCGACGACATCGCCGCCCAGCACGGCGGGCGCGTCGTGCGCACGCCGGTCGGAGAAGCCAACGTCGTCCAAGCCATGCTGCACGAAAACGCCGCCATCGGCGGCGAAGGCAACGGCGGCGTCATCGACCCCCGCATCGTCCCCGGCCGCGACAGCCTGGTCGCGATGGCCTACCTCCTGCAACTCATGTCCAACACCGGCAAGACCGTCAGCCAGCTCGTCGCCGACCTGCCGCGCTACGAGATCGTCAAGACGAAGTTCGAGTGTCGCCGGGAAGACGCCGAGCGCGCCGTCGAAGCGATCAAGCGTGAATTCGCGTCGGAGAAGATCGACACCCAGGACGGCATCCGCATCGACTGGGACAGCGAGCGCGCATGGGTCCACGCCCGCCCGAGCAATACCGAGCCGATCATGCGCATCATCGCCGAAGCGCCGCAGCGGGCGGTGGCGGAGGAAAAAGTCAGGCGGGTACGGGCGGTGGTGGACGCAGCGCTTAGGTGAGTGAAGTTGGCTATACGCTTACTGCCGGCTAAAATCACTCGGGCATCATGTCGAAGGTCATTCAGGACATTCCGGCCGAGTGGCTCGAAGAATTTCGGGCAGCCGCCAGACGGCCGTTAGAACAGCGGATGCGATACGCCTTCATCCGAACGCACAAGCCCGTTCTCGACGAGGCGACATTCCGATCTTTCGACACAATGCAGGAATACCGCCTCTGGTGCGAGCAAAACCTCCCCGATTGGCTGGGATATGGCCGCATTTGAATATCGCCAGGCGCAGGAGATACGTGACGCGCTGGCGCGTCATGGAGTCCGTTACCTTTTCATCGGGAAGTCGGGTGCGATACTGCTCGGCTTTCCGGACACTACACAAGACGCCGACCTATTCGTTGAGAAGACGCCTGAAAATGGACGGGCGTTGGTCGTTGCGTTGCGCGAACTGGGATTCTCGCTGAGTGACGTTCAAGCGGAAGAGGTCGCGCGAGGCAAGGTGTCGCAACGCAATAGAACTGTCCCCGTTCCTAACGCAGTAGAACTGTCCTCTGTTGTGG
>JBKJRK010000213.1:0-7969 GCA_046593135.1 Tepidisphaeraceae bacterium
GCTCGTAGCGCTCCCATCCGGAAGAAATCAGACGAGGCAATGCGTCAGGCAAGGTATGACCAGCGATGGGCGGTGGAGTAGCCATAGGGATCGAAGTCACGAGGCGTCGGAGCGCGCCTGCTCGCTCGCCGTTCCGAGGGTGCGAACCGACTGGCCTTCGACAAGTTTTCCCTTCAGGAAAATCGGCTCGCCGCTGACGTTATTCCCCTGCGTAAGCACGCCCAGGAGTCGGGCAATCTGCTGGGCGATGTTTTCGGCGTCTGGGACGTAGCTTGTGATCTTCACCGGAGCGGCCAGGTGAACGGCGTTGTGACCATAGCCGACAAGGGACAAGTCTTCGGGGGTGCGCACGCCGAGGTTGTTTGCAGCCGCCAGCGCCGCTTGGCAAACCTGCCAGTTCTCGCAAAAGATTGCCGTTGGAGGACGTGAGGACTTCAGGAGGTCGACGAACAACTGCTCAAGCGCTTCACCTTCGTAGGCGTGGCACAGCAACTGACGGTTGACCGCAACAGAGGCCGATGCGAATGCCTCTCGATAGCCGGCGACAAATGTGCTGAACGCCTTCGAATCGACCGCCTGGCGGCAAACCATGGCGATTTCCCGATGGCCGCGGTCGAGCAGATACTTAACGGATGCGTAAGCCGCCGCCTGCACGTCCGCACCAACCCAAGGTGCTGGGAGAGGGTTGAACGAGCAAGAACTGACGATGGGAATATTCGGTACGAGCCCGCGAAAAGGCTCGAAACAATCACCGATCGTGCAGATCCCGTTGATTCGTCCCTGATTGACCAAGCGTCGAAGACGAGCGCGATCCTCGTCGGCGTCGCCCCCGACGCTTAGAAACTGTACCGCAAAGCCTTCACGCGACAGCGCCCGCTCGGCGAGGCGCAACACCTGGGCAAAGGCAAAATCGTCTTGGACGTGGCACGTTTGTTCGTTGGAGCAAACAATTAAGGCCGTGCCGCGTGCCACGTCACATTCGGCAACGGAGCCGACTTCGCGACCGATGAAGGTCCCGCGTGCGCGGTGGCGCGAGACATAGCCATCTCGCTCGAGGATTGACAACGCCTGCCGCACCGTGGCCCGGCTCAGCCGGTGTTCGGCTATCAGTTCCGTCTCAGTCCCAAACCGGTCGCCCGGTTTAAGGCCCTTCGCCGCGATGTCACGCAGGAGGCGACGAGCTAAATCAACGTATTTGGGCGCAAAGGTTTCTGGTTGGACGTGGGAGGACAGTAAGGGGCGTTCAAAACTTATTTGTTCCATAATGGTTAACGTTTCATAAAGCATCCCAGATGTCCGGCCAAAAGTCTAGGCACTGCCCTATCCAACGCCATCGACACTCGGCATAAATTATTTCAGGAAAAATAGTTTTGTAAAATGTTATTCAGCCTGTATTTGTGCGAAAAGCGTCGCTCATGTCTGCGGCCAGAAAATTGGCTTGTCACACGGTCTGATTCTGCTAAGTTCAGACAATAGGACAAATCATCGATCATTACTTAGCATTTAATGTATGAAGCCGAGCTAATGACCGCGAAACAGGGATCACACATCTACGGTGGCTGATATGTTCTCGTTACCCTCGGTCTTAGCAATCGGTGCCCTCCGGTGGCCCGATTTCGCAGTTCTAATCGTTTATCTCATTGCCAGTTTACTGATCGGCTGGGTAGTAGGCCGCAACAGGTCGTTAAACGATTATTGCCTCGCAGGCCGCCAAATTCCGTGGTGGGCGGCGTGCGTGTCGATTGTGGCGTCGGACCTCAGCGGCGTGAGCTATCTGGGCGTTCCCGCTTGGATCTACGAGCATGACCTGAAATACAACTTTGGCATCCTTCTCATGCCGCTGGCCATGTTCCTGGTCATCCTAATGCTTGGGCCGGTTTTCTATCATGCGGGCGTCTATACGGTTTACGACTACCTCGAACGCCGTTTCCACTCGTCGGCTCGTACGCTGACCGCTATCCTCTTCCTGCTCAAGCGCAGTTGCTGGCTCGCGGGTGCGATTTACATCCCAGCTTCCGCCTTGGCGACCGCAACGGGCATCTCTTTGCTCGTCTGCATCGCCATCATCGGCGGCGCGACTACGCTTTACACGATGCACGGCGGCATGAGATCCGTTATCTGGACCGATTTCATGCAATTCATCGTTTTGACCGGCGGGCTGCTGGTGATGATCGGTATCGGGCTGTCCGCCTTCGGCTGGAGCGTGCCGGCCGTCTGGGATGCCGCCGCCCGAATCACCGCACCGGCCACGAATACGCCGCACACCCGCTTGGTCGACTTTTCACTCGGCTTCAAAACCGAAGCCACCGCGTTGGCCATCCTGGCATTCTATCTCGTCTACAACGTTGGCTCGTACGGGACAGATCAAGTCTCCGTTCAACGCTACCTGACAGTGTCGAGCAAGCGTGAGATGTTCAAGTCGATCATGGCCTCGTCGGTCCTCAATATTGCGACCGTCTTCCTGATGGCATTCCTCGGCCTGGTGCTCGTGGTGTACTACCACGCGAGGCCCGAATTGGCCGCCACGCTGCCCAAACCCGATCTACTCGTGCCGCACTTCGTGATGAACGTCTTGCCGGTCGGCCTGCGCGGGCTCATCTTTGCCGCGATTTTTGCCGCGACGATGTCCGTCGTCAGCGCCGCACTGAATTCCTTTGCCACCGTCGGCGTCGTAGACCTATACCGCAAATACTCGCCCAGCCGATCGGACGATCACTACGTCCGCATGGCCCAACTTTTTACCGTCGCCGGTGGCGCGGTGACGACGGCGGCGGCAGTCTGGGTTAGCCATGCCCGTACCAGCATCATCCAAACGGTAGCTGTATTGGAGTCGATCTTCGTCGGCCCGATCACCGGAATGTTCTTTCTCGGCATCTTCACCCGCCGGGCCAATCTCGCCGGCGTTTTCGTGGGGATCGTGGCGGGTCTAGTGGTTGGACTCGGTACGGGGTGGGAACCGATCGCCAGTCGTGTCAGCTGGATGTGGACGGCGCCCCTCTCCTGCCTCGCGACTTACATGGCGGGGTACATTGCGAGTCTCGCCCTGGCACCTTGGTCTTCGCGGCGGGCGGCGGGCGCACCCGTTGCGCCCGAACCAATTGGGCCTACGGTGCTCACGTCGGAAGCAAAAGTTTGAAGACCTGTTCCGGCAACGTATTACGTCTTATTTCGCGGTGTACCCGCCATCCACCGGGATGTTCGCGCCGGTGATGTAAGTCGAGGCGTCGGATGCCAGAAAAACGATGACGCCCATGAGATCACGCTCGTTTGCCATGCGGCCAAGGAACGTGCGGGCGTTGTAGCGATCGACGAAGCGAGCGTCTTGCCCGTCATAAAACCCGCCGGGGCTAATCGCGTTCACCCGCACGCCGGCCGGCCCGAGCTTGGCGGCGGCGAAGCGGGTGAGTTGAAGCAAGCCGCCCTTGTGAAAGAAGTAATCCGGCGGTGTGCCCCAGTCGAGTCCTTCGTACAGGGTAAAGTCCGGACCGACCATGCCTTGGATGGAGCCGACGTTGATGATGCTCCCGCCGCCCCGGGTAGCCATGTGATCGCCGACCGTGCGGGTGATTTCGAACAGCCCGGTCGCGTTGACTTCCATGCTTTTCGCGAAGTCGGCGGCCGGTGACGCCCAGTCGCGCATCGTGCGGAGTACGGCGTTGTTGACGAGGACATCGATTCGACCGCACTGTCCGACGATTGCGTCCACAACTTCGCGCACCGACGCGGGCGATCCTTGATCGAGTTGCAGCGCGCTGATGTGGAGGCCCTCATCGGACCATGCGGTCGCTTGTTCGCGCAGGCGTTCGATGTCGCGGCTCGCGATGAACACGGTTGCGCCCGCCTCCGCCAACGCGCGGACGATCTGCCGGCCGTACAATCCTGCGCCGCCGGTCACGAGCGCGACCTTGCCGTTCAGATGGAACGAATCCATCACGCTCATGTTGTTTTCCCCGGCACAACGCCGGGCTCCTCAAATGGAAACATCGGCCTGCGGCGTTGCTTGTAATAGAGCCGCGTCATGTCAGCTGTGGTGACGCCGGGCGTATCGACGGCAATGAACGTGCGGCACACCGGCCCATAAGCCGCCTTCGGTGCATTCACGCCCTTGGCAATCACGAACCGGAAGTCCGCCACGTCCAGCCCGCACGACGTCACCTGCCCCAGACTGAACGGCGGCGTTCGCAGCGAGTGGAGCAACGCCGTCAATGCGGCTTTGCCGCCAACGCCCCCGCATTCCACGACCGCAGTCAAACCCATATCGTAGTGCGCCTTGCCCCCATGCCTGACGTCTGTTTCCGTAAATATGCCGGCATGCGTGCTCAAGACTCGCGCGCCGCGAATATCGAGCGGCGGCCCATGAAGGGTGTCCGTTTTGCCACCGATTTGGAGGTCGATCGCGGCCCCGATCCCCGCGGCCTCGGCGGCGCCGGCACTGATCGGATCGCACAGGCACACCAGTGTCGGTCCCATGCCACGCCGCCAGAGTTCGCCGGCAATGAGAGTTCCGTCGCCCGGCGAGCCGCCGCCGACGTTGTCACCCATGTCCAGCAGGCACACCGGCGGCTCGGCCGACAAAGCGGCATCGACGGCTTGCGAAACATCCGCAAGCTGGGGCTGAAACTGTCGTCGGTGCGCGAGCAGGTAGGTCGCTAGTTCGTCCGCCAGACGTTGCGCAAGCCTAGGGTCGTCGTCGGTCACGGCGACAAAACTGCTACCCATTTCCGGCACGTCCGCGTAGGGAAAACCGAGCACCACGCCGTTAGCGAGTACCCCGTCGCGATCCAGTTGCCGGTCGGCCAGTGCAATCAGATCCGCGGCGGGGGCGACGGAGGTGTGCTGGGCGGCAATGTTGATCGCAACCCGCGGGGACGCCACAGCCAACGTCGGACGAATGTCGCCACGTAACGTCCGCGCGATCAAGCGAGCCGCTTCGATGCCTCGCGCGTACTGATCTACGTGTGGGTTCGTGCGGTAAGGGAGGATCGCATCGCAGGCGTTGACCATCCGCCGGGATAGATTGGCGTGGGGGTCAATCGTGCAGACCATGGGAATGCCCGACCCGATGCGTTGTCGCAC
The DNA here is from genome assembly GCA_046593135.1 of Tepidisphaeraceae bacterium. Lineage (GTDB taxonomy): Bacteria > Planctomycetota > Phycisphaerae > Tepidisphaerales > Tepidisphaeraceae > JBKJRK01. The sequence continues at coordinate 5,077 of JBKJRK010000213.1, forward strand.
CTCGTCAAGCCAGCGGCCATCGACGTCAAGCTCGTCTTCACTGACTGCGGCGCCATGTGGCGCCACGAGCAACGCATCAAGATGACCGGCGGCATCGAGAGCCTCCACGAGTCTCGCCAGCAGCGTGTCGAACACGCCGCCTTCGATCGTCCCGCCGGGAGTAGCGGCAGCGGCGAAGACGGGGATGGGGTCCAGCCTTGCCTCGTCGAGCCCGTCGAAGAAACCGCCGATCTCATGCGTCCCTCCGCCGTAATGGGTGCGAACCGCTTCGCCTACCGCGAGCAATTCGCCTTTGAAGTCGGCGATCGTCGTGAGCCGCCGGACGAAGGTGTTCGACTCATGTTGAAGGGCGATGATGCCGACACGCATGTTGTTTCGCCGTCCGGTTCCCGATAACCGGCAAGTCATTTTGATGCCGTTGGTCCGCCGGGATAAGCGGTGACATCCATTTCAAATTTTACGACGGTGCCCAGCGTGCCGATCAGCGTCGTGCGCGCCGGGAGTGGTTTGCGGAAATACTCCCGGTACAGACAGTTATACTCGGCCAGATCTTGCTGTGTGCCCACGTAACTGCGGACCTGCACAACGTCGGCGAACGTCAATCCGGCATCGGCGAGCACCGCGGCGACGTTCCGCATCGTCCGCTGCATTTCCCCTTTAAATGTGTCGGGCACAATCGCGCCTTCTGCGTCGACAGAGGCCTGGCCCGAGACGAAAACAAAGCCTCCGGCTCGAACGAAGGGCGAAAACGGCAGCACTGCCCGCGTAACCTCGCTCATAGCACCCATCCTCTTGCATTCCGTATATCGGAACGATAGATTCAGCATAGTGGATTCGGGCTCACTAGTCAAAGCATTCACTCTGATCGAAGTTCTCGCCGATCGTGGCGGTTGCGCGCCGCTAAACGAGTTGGCGACGACAAGTAGCATGGCGAAATCAACGGCCCACCGTGTGCTCGGCTTGCTTGCTAACCTTGGGTATGTGGAGCATGAGCCCGGCGGACGGTATCGATTGACGCCCAAGCTACGGCGCCTGGCCACACGACTGGGTGAACGCCGCCTGGCGGAACTGGCTGAGCCGGTGCTGCGGCGGTTACACGGCGACACGGACGAGACCACCAACCTCGGCGTCCTGCGTCGTAACCGGGTTTGCTATGTAACGGTGCTGGAAAGCTCTCAGCCGCTCCGGCATGTCGCTCCACTTCAGGACAGCGATCCGGTCTTTTGCACAGCGCTGGGACGGGCCATCGCCGCGTATCTGCCGCCGGCCCAGATCGCCGCGCTATTAGAAAGCGGGGCGGCGATCGAGCGCCGGACGCCGGAGACGGTTACGGACCCCGACTGGCTTCTTCAAGCATTGCAAATAATTCGCCGTGAGTCGATTGCGGTCGAGCGAGATCAAACCGATTTGGGCGTGACCTGCATCGCCGCGCCGGTCTTGCTTCGCGGCGAACCGATCGCCGCTGTCAGCCTCAGTGTGCCGTCGGCCCGTGCGACCGCCGAGGCGGTGCAGGGATGGTCAAAGAAGGTCCGCGGCGCGGCGGAGCAGATTGCCCGGGCCATGGCGGCGGCAGAGTCAAAGATTGCATGAAGTTCGCGTAGCAGGAGGATGATCAATGAAGGCCGAAGCACAGTCGATTACCGTGGCGATGCTCCGCGAAAAGGCGTACGCGGCGGTCTTCTCTGATGCGCTGGATGCAATAGGTTTTCGCCGACAGTCGCCCCGCGCCGACCTGCGTCCGCTAACGGGGGTCCGCAAGATCGTCGGTCGTTGTCGGACGACGTTATGGGCCGACATGGCTCACGAAGACAAGCGTCCCTACGAATTGGAGTTGGCGGCCGTCGACGGTTGCCGGCCTGACGACGTGCTGGTCTGCGCTGCGGCCGGGTCGATGCGTTCCGGTATCTGGGGCGAGCTTTTGTCGACGGCGGCCCGCAACGCCGGGTGCATTGGCGCCATCGTCGACGGGTGTGTGCGGGACGTCGAGCGAATGACGCAGATGAAGTTCGCCGTGTTCGCACGCGGGACGAGCGTTTATGACAGTTTGCATCGGCAGCGCGTAATCGACCTCGACACGCCGGTTGAAATTGACGGCGTCCGATTTGAGCCTGGGGCGCTCGTCATTGCTGACGCCGACGGCGTCGTCGTAGTCCCCCTTGAGGTGGAAGAAGAGGCCGTCCATCGGGCCTGGGAGAAGATCCACGCCGAGGATCACACCCGCCACGCCATTCGTAACGGGATGAAGGCCGCTGAAGTGTTCGCCAAGTACGGCATCCTTTGAATGCGGACAACGCATGACAGAAGAGCCGGAGTCATTCCCGGGTTTAACGCTCGACGGCTGTCGCGCTCGACAGGCCAGGCTTGTTCGATTGATGGATCAGACGCAGTGGAATGGCGTGCTGATCGCCTGTCCTCGCGAAATTCATGCTTTGACCGGTCATTGGACACGCGGCGTATTCAGCGCCCTGTTTCTCCTGCGACGCGACGGGTCGGCATGGCTGGCAGTCGGCACGCCGCCAGTACAGATAGTCGCCGCAGAAGTCGTCGTTTTTGAAGAAACTCGGCTTGGCACGATCATCGACGAACCGCTCGCGGCGGCCGTGGCCTGCTTGGCGCAAACTCTTGCAGGTGACTCGCGGATCGGTTGCGGAAGCGGTTGCCCACCGCTGGAATCAAATATCCGCGTTGAAGACGCCACGCCGCTGCTACGTCAAGCCCGCCGGATGAAGTTACCGGATGAAGTAGCGCTGATTCAGCGAGGAATTCGCGCGTGCGAAGCCGCGTACCGATTGGCGCGGCGGATCGTCCGGCCGGGCTTAACCGAGTGGTCGCTGTACGAGCAATTGATGGGCGAAATTTTGCACACGGTTGGTGAGCCGATCGGTGAATTGGG